>CBIHQL010000245.1:0-6610 GCA_966211855.1 uncultured bacterium | reverse complement strand
TGATTGTAGAAGCTGTTTCAGCCGAAGTAGTAGGAGTTACCGAGATTCCTGAAGAGGCGATCGCTGAGCAACGGAGCACCGGAGAACCGAAGGCGATCGCGACTGTCCCCATGTTTACCGCAGATACCTGGCACGATACTCCTGTTTTTGACCGTGCCCATCTGCAACCTGGCGATCGCATCCTCGGCCCAGCCATCATCATCGAACCTACCGGAACGAATGTGATCGAACCTGGATGGCAAGCGCAGGTGAATGAGCTTAATCATTTGGTGTTGCAACGCATTAAACCTTTAGTCAGACAGCAAGCGATCGGCACGAATGTTGATCCAGTGATGTTAGAGATCTTCAATAACTTGTTCATGGCGATCGCGGAGCAGATGGGATTTACGCTGCAAAACACCAGCTACTCGGTCAATATCAAAGAACGTCTGGATTTCTCCTGTGCAATTTTTGATGGGCAGGGTCAATTGGTGGCGAATGCGCCTCATATCCCGGTGCATCTGGGTTCAATGAGCGAGAGCGTGCAGAGCTTATTGACTGCAAAAGGAGATCAGCTCAAACCAGGAGATGTCTATGCAATCAACAATCCCTACAATGGCGGGACGCATTTGCCAGATGTGACGGTGATTACGCCTGTGTTTGCGGTGAACATCTCCTCACCTCTCTTCTTCGTCGCTTCACGGGGACATCACGCCGACATTGGAGGAATCACACCAGGGTCGATGCCGCCGAATAGTACTTCGGTGGAGCAGGAAGGGATTTTGATTGATAACTTTCAGGTGGTAGCGCAGGGGAAGTTTCGGGAGCAGGAGTTAGCTGAGCTGTTAACTTCCGGGCCTTATCCGGTGCGGAATCTGACACAGAATTTAGCGGATTTGCAGGCGCAGATTGCGGCGAATGAGAAGGGCGTACAAGAACTGCATCGGATGGTGGAGCACTTTGGCTTGGAGACGGTGCAAGCCTACATGAGCCATGTGCAAGATAACGCTGAAGAGTCGGTGCGGCGGGTGATTGCGGTGCTGAAGGATGGCAGCTTCACCTATGAAATGGATGATGGCAGTCAGATTCAAGTGGCGATCGCTATCAACCACATCGCCCGAACTGCCCGAATCGATTTCACGGGTACTTCTCCACAGCAGCCGAACAACTTCAATGCACCGTTAGCGGTGACAAAAGCGGCGGTTCTGTATGTGTTCCGTACGTTAGTAGACGATGACATTCCTTTGAATGCCGGATGTCTCAAGCCTTTAGACATTCATATCCCTGAAGGTTCTATGTTGAATCCGCAATATCCAGCGGCAGTGGTGGCGGGGAATGTAGAAGTGTCTCAGGCAGTTGTCGATACGCTGTATGGCGCTTTGGGTGTGTTGGCAGCGTCTCAAGGCACGATGAACAATTTCACCTTTGGCAGCGATCGCTATCAGTACTACGAAACCATTTGTGGTGGTTCGGGGGCTGGCCCTGGCTTTGCAGGTACAGATGCGGTGCAGACTCACATGACCAACTCACGCCTGACTGACCCAGAGGTTTTGGAATGGCGGTTCCCCGTACTGCTAGAAACTTTCGCGATTCGGCCTGAGAGTGGCGGTGCAGGTAAATATCGAGGTGGCAATGGCGTGATTCGGCGCATCCGTTTTCGTGAAGCTATGACGGCGGCAATTCTCTCGAATCGTCGGCGCATTCCCCCTTTTGGCTTACAGGGAGGACAACCAGGCGCGATCGCTCGTAACTGGGTAGAACGACAAGACGGCGCGATCAAGCTATTAGACAGCAAAGCCGAGGTGGCAATGAACCCCGGCGATGTGTTCGTGATTGAGACTCCCGGTGGTGGAGGTTATGGTTCTAACGGCGATTGCGACGACGCAAACGATCGATTGTCACAGCCGCAATGATCACCAAACCTTTGACTACCAGTTGCCAGAAATAGGACATATTCAGCAGGGTCAGGCCATTGTTGAGCACTGCGATAATCAGCGCACCCACCAACGTACCAACAATGGTGCCAATGCCTCCGGTGAAGCTGGTGCCACCGAGAATGACTGCGGCGATCGCGTCTAACTCGTAGCCGTTGCCCAACATCCCCGTGGCGCTGTAGAGGCGGCTGGCGCTCATGATACCTGCTAAACCGGAGAGCAAGCCGCTGACACCGTAGACAAACAGCAGCACTCGATTGACTTTAATCCCGGTTAAGCGGGCGGCGCGTGAGTTGCCTCCTACTGCGTAAATCTGCACGCCCAACACCGTGCGTCGGAGGACAAACCAGCTCGCGGCGACAGCCAGTAACGCAATCACTACCAGCCAAGGTAGAGGACCGAGATAGCTATTGCCAATCCAGGCGAAGTTGAGGTCACGGTTGATTACCGTTGTGCCATTGGCGACCAGATAAGCGGTGCCTCGCCAAGCGGTTAATGCGCCCAAGGTGACGATAAACGGTGGCAGATCAAGGAAGGCAATTAAGGCACCGTTGGCTAAGCCCATCGCCAAGCCTGCCAAGAGCGCTGCGGGGACAGCCGCCCAACCCAAAGCAGGAATGAGGGAGACGAGCACTGCAACCACTGCCGATACGCCCAGGATTGAGCCGACGGACAGGTCAATGCCTCCCGTTAGAATCACGAAGGTCATCCCAGTCGCTAGCACGATATTGATCGATGCTTGGCGAGCAATATTGACCAGGTTGCCAGGGGTGAGGTCGGTGGGGGTGAGAAACGTAAACAGAATGCTAATAATCAGCAGGATGGGCAGAATCCCTGCCACTTGGAGTAAATCCCTGGCTCCTTTGCGTTTCTGAGCGCGGGGGCGATCGCTCGTCTGCTCTCGATGCGGTCTTAATTCGGTTCGGCTCATGATCCTGCTACCTCCGATGCGCCAGTGGCGTAAGCCATGATGTTTTCTTGCGTAATCTGTCTACCAGTGGAGCCGCCCAGCTCGCCCACTAGTTCTCCCTCTCGCATCACCAAGACGCGATCGCTCATGCCCACGACTTCTGGCAGTTCGCTAGAAACCATGAGAATGGCAACTCCTTCTGCGGCCAAGTCGCTAATAATGCGATAAATCTCGCTTTTGGCCCCAATATCCACACCCCGCGTCGGTTCATCTAACAAGATGACTCTGGGTTTAATTGCTAACCAGCGAGCCAACAACAACTTCTGTTGATTTCCTCCCGACAGATCTACAGCTCGAATTTCCAAGTTGGCAAGGCGGATATTGAAGTTCTCCACCGCTTCCGTGGCGACTCGATTCACCGCCCCCCAGTTGACCAACCCCGCCTGAGCATCTTGCTTCAGCCAATTCAGAACGATGTTTTTGCGAGAACTCATCTCTAGAAACAGCCCTTGGTCTTTGCGGTCTTCTGGGACATAGCCAATGCCTGCCGCGATCGCATCTCCGGGAGAGTTGATGTTGAGTTTTTGCCCGTTTAGAAAAACTTCGCCACTGGTTTTAGGGTCAGCGCCAAATATCAGCCGTGATAGTTCTGTCCTACCCGCACCGACTAGGCCAGCCAGCCCTAGGACTTCTCCCGCATGAACCGCAAAACTGGCAGGTTTTACCTTACGGCCATCGCTCATGTTTCTCACTTCCAGCACCACAGGTCCAGGCGTAGTTTGCCGCTGATGCTCGTAGAAGTCTTGCATAGCGCGACCGACCATCATCTGCACCAGGCGAGCGGGAGAAATTTCACTGCGAGTCAAGCTACCGATGTATTGCCCATCCCGCAGGACACTAACGCGATCGGCCAACGCATAGATCTCCTCCATACGATGACTGATGTAGATAATGGCAATGCCGTCACTCCGTAACCGCCGAATCACCTCAAATAAGTGTTCTGTCTCGCGATCGGACAAAGCAGCAGTGGGTTCGTCCATCACCAAGATGCGGCTTTTGTCCTTGAGGGCGCGGGCAATTTCCACCTGCTGCTGTTCGGCGATCGCCAGGTCCCCAACGATATCGTGAGAGCTAAAACTGGCTCCCAAGGTCCTGAGCACCTCTGACGCTTCTCGTTCCATGCCGTCGCGATCCAGAAATGGCCCTCGCCGCAACTCGCTACCCATAAACATGTTTTCGGTCACGGTCAGGTTGGGGGCAACATTCAGCTCTTGATAAATCAAGTTGATGCCTGCCTGCCTAGCAATTCCTGGATCGGTAATGTTAATAGGCCGACCGTTGATCAAAATCTCGCCTTCATCGGCGATATAGGCTCCTGCCAAGATTTTCATCAAGGTACTTTTGCCCGCCCCGTTTTCCCCCATCAGGGCATGAACTTCTCCCGGATAGATGGTGAGGTTCACGCCTTGGAGGGCTGGGACACCATGAAATCGTTTGGTGATGCCTCGCATTTCCAGCACTGGAGTGGCGATCGCCCCCTCTGGAGATGAGGCTTGGATGTCTGTGGTCATCAGTTGCTCCTAGATCAATCTCACTGCCAGCCTGGATATTCGCTGACGTTCTCTCGCGTAATCAGCTTGACGGGAATCAAAATGTCGGGGTTAGCAGGTCTCTTGCCGTGCAGAATGTCGTTACCCACTTGAACGGCCTTGCGAGTCATACCGAGTGGGTCTTGAGCCGCAGTCGCCACAAAGAGACTGTTGGGGTCTTCGATCGCTTCTTTGGCTTCTGGTGCCCCATCCACACCCACAATGAAAAACTCACTCCGCTTAGCTTGGCGCGCCGCTAGTTCTGCCCCCACTCCCGAAGGATCGTTAATGGCAAACACGGCATCGATTTTGGGGAAGGATGTGAGCAAGTCACTCATCACGCGCAACCCCCCATCTCGGCTGCCCTCCGCGTTTTGGTCTTTGGAAAGAACTTTGATATCGGGATATTTGGCTAGAACTTGTTCACAGCCATCGACTCGCTCAAACACAGAGTTGACCGGAGGGCCGTTGACAATGACGATATTGCCTTTTCCTTTTAGGCGATCGGCGATGTACTGGCAGCTCACTTGTCCCGCTTGGACGTTATTGGAAGTGATAGTGGCATCTACCCCTCCCTCGGCCCCTGTATCGACCGCGATCACGGCGATGCCCGCTTGTTTGGCTTTCTCGACGGCTGGGGCAATGCCTTTGCTATCACCCGCGTTGAGGACAATCACGTCCGTATCCGAGGCAATGAAGTTTTCCATCTGGTTGAATTGCTGGTTCAGGTCATAGCCACTCGACACCACCGTGACTCTGACATCCTCCCCCCCAATCTTCTTGGCTTCCGCTTCCGCACCTCTCCCCATCAGCACGAAAAAGGGATTGCTCAGGTCGCCCACGGTCACCGCCACAGATTTGAGCTTGGCTGGTTGATTCCCTGAGTTGCCCTGATTCCCCTCGATCGCTAATCGACTATTTGAGGTCGTCGGTGAGCAGGCCACAAGAAGACTACTGGCGAAACTCAAAGCGCCAGCAGCGATCATCGCTACTCTCTTCACGTTCATCTATTTCCACCAACTCACTAAGAGAGCCAACAGAATATAGATCTGCGAATTAATCAAAAGCATGAGCTAGCTCTGAATCATTCAGACCTAACTGAGAGGCATTTGATCTTCTGCAATTTCAACTCTTCCTAATAGTTTTTGCCTTAAATGAAGAGTGCTATTAGCTCGAACCAATAGAATGCCTAACTAGATACAGAGTCACCTCTGCACCTTAAAGCATTACTTTGTTTACTTTTGTAAAAACACATTTAGAAGTGTTTAATCTCGAAATAGCTTTTAGCTAAAACTGCTAGAAGGCTTTGCTATTAAACTGACAGATTTATATTCAAATGACCCTTTACTCTGTTTATCCTCCGCTTTTATAAAAACATCTCGCATCTATCCAATGGCCTAGTTAGAATCACTGAGTCAATTAATAATTTATTTGTTGTTAATGTAATTTTGTTTAAGCTTAAAAAATAAATCGGTTTTTAAACTTTTGATATTGCTAGCTATATTTCATCAACGGCTGTGGCAACTTCACTGTTAGCAGTTTCCTCAGGTAGAGCAGCGATCGCGGCTAATATACTTGCAGCATTTCCTTTAGGAGCGTTCACCTCAGTCGCATCATTAGTAATGATGACCACTTGTACCTCCGTCCCTTCTGGTAGCTCAATCGGCTGAGTTAGCCTTAAAACCCCTTGTTCATAGATCGCAGTAATTGTCTTCATACTTCTTGCTCAGTACTGATTAACGACTTTGTGCAGCAGATTAAATCATTGATGAAATGAATCTAATTGTAATGCAGGCATCCTGTCCGCAGCAGGCAAGATGACCGCGCTACAGTTAATTTTCAACCCATCATTTGAAAAACTAGAACAATCGCAACGGAAATACTTGTCTCAAAAATTAGCGATCACCCTTCCATTTAGAAAAAAGCGACCGCACCACATTACTGCTTGATTGAGCAATGAAATTTTAAGCAGGAATTACAATATCGGGCTTGGTACTTTGGACGATCGCAAATAGCTCAGCTTGTTCAGCAGCGGGAACAGCAAACTTGTTTAGCGTTTGTTGAAAATCGTCTAGAAAAGACTCCTGTTCCTCTGCCGTAATCTTCAGGTGTGTAAGGCATCTGCCGTCACTACTGAACCTGATATAGCTATTGCCAGTCTGGTTAGGACATAGACTGGTGATAAGAATGATTGGTCT
>CBIHQL010000244.1:0-6691 GCA_966211855.1 uncultured bacterium | reverse complement strand
ATACAAGGGGCGGGTTTAGTAGATGGGTTATCGACCGTAGAGTTAACTTAACTATGAAACCCGCCCCCCACGCGATCGTTGCCAGAGACTAATTGTTTGCCTGAGCTAGAGTCCCAGCCTATGCTAGAAATCGCGATTAATTTGCTGGAAATAGGAGAAATCGTTTGTCCGTTGAGTACAAGTCCCAAAATCACGACCAATTCTGGCAAATCTGGGAGCAAGTAGCGCGATCGCTGCCCATGTTCTGGCAAGGGGATAGAAATCACCCGTTTAATGGTTGGTCTTTAGAACAGCGAGATCCTGAGATCATCAAAGCTTGGATGCCGATTTGGGAGTGGTTTTACCGTTACTACTTTCGCGTCAAAACAGAAGGGTGGCATCATATGCCTGCGAGTGGCAAGGTGCTAATTGTAGGCTCCCATAATGGTGGGTTGGCCTCTCCCGATACCTCTATGGTGATGCTGGACTGGTTTCGTAGATTTGGCACTGAGCGCCCTGCTTATGCCCTGATGCATCCTGCTGCTTGGCAAACCCCGATCTTTGCGGTTCCCGGTGCTCAAGTTGGGGCGATTCTGGCTCATCCCAAAATGGCGATCGCGGCCCTACAAAAAGATGCGGCTCTTTTGGTCTATCCCGGAGGAGCCCAAGATCTATTTCGACCCTATCATTTGCGCCATCAGATTCACCTCGCGGGCCATCGCGGCTTCATCAAATTGGCATTACGCGAGTCAGCGCCGATTGTGCCTGTGATCTCTCACGGTGCCCACGAAACGCTGATGATTGTAGGAGACATTTATGAGCAGGTGAGGCCCTTGCAGCAATGGGGCTTAGACTGGCTAGTAGATAAACGAATTGGTGTGTTTCCTATTTACCTGGGCTTGCCTTGGGGAGTTGGTATTGGCCCAATGCCCAATTTTCCCCTGCCTGTGCAAATTCATACCCGTGTCTGTGCGCCAGTGGTCTTTGAGCGCTATGGCAAAGATGCAGCTCAAGATCGCGCCTATGTGGATGCTTGCTACGAACGAGTGCGTGCCCACATGCAAACCGAACTAGATGATTTAGTGCAATCAAATCGATCTTAGATCAAAAAAAGCCCTGAGCCATGCCCAGAGCTTGTCTTTAGATCGTGAAAATCTTAGCGTTCAGTCTGTTGTTTCAAGCTGAACGTTAAATTTTTAATAACGGCGAGAATAACCACCGCCACCATTGCGCTGACCACCGCCACCACCACCGAAAGAACTTCTGTTGTTCTCACGGGGCTTCGCTTTGTTAACTTTGAGGTCGCGGTTCATCCATTCTGCACCATCGAGAGCATCAATAGCTGCTTGCTCTTCATCATCGGTGCCCATTTCAACAAAACCAAAACCACGGGGGCGTCCGGTTTCGCGATCGGTGGGGAGTTGAACTCGCTTAACCGTACCGTACTCTGCAAATACAGCGGTTAGGTCAGCTTCTGAAACCTCATAGGAGAGGTTACCTACGTAAATTGACATGCAATGTCTCCAAAATCAGGAAATTGTAGAGAGTTGGAGTTCGGAGAAAAGCTTGCCAATACCAAAAGTAAAACTGTCAATACTAGGAACAAACCTGAAACCGATTACTTAATTCTCGATCGCTATCCTAGCACTCTTTTAATGTGCTGTGACCAAATTATCTCCTTTAAAGGCTGAAAACTTGACTAGGTTTAGTGTCGATAAAGCTCAACTGTAGTTTGGGATACTAAATTTTTGCTGAGTACGGCAATGGAATTCTATTATCTCTGAGCAGTGAATCCTATCTCCAGGTAGAACCTTGATCAAAAACACAGGCATAGTCTTGGAGAATAACCTGTTGCAAAGGTACAAAATATGACACCGAGTGATCCTAAAGACAATCGCACCGAAGATTCGCGTTACGACGCTGAAGATAACCCAGGAACTCAAACGACGATTCCAACGACAGAGGCAGGTGATACCCCGCTGGATGAGCGTTATCGGATGACAGGTCAAGAGGCGGGTACAGATGAGCGTCCCAACTCTGAGCCGGAAGCGCCGGGTGGTGAAGTGAAAGTGATTGGTGGCCCCAACCAAGGCACCGACTCCCGCTAGAGGTTTCGCAGGTTGGGGTTGCTAGCGTGCTCATAAGCCAGAGTTGCGATCGCTTTCATTAATGTCTCTGGCTCTACAGGTTTCGCATGATGTTGCTGGAACCCGACTGCTACAGCCCGCTGATAGTCAATTTCACCTGCATAAGCACTCAGGGCGATCGCAGGGACGTTTCCGCCTTGGTGGGGGGGTAGGGCTCTGATCTGTTGCATCAATTGGTAGCCATCCATCTCAGGCATTCCAATATCGCTTAACAACACATCGGGTTGAAACTGAGAAACTGCTGTCAATGCGGCAAAAGCAGAACCAACCATCATCACGGTTGCCCCCGACTGCTCTAGCAAAAAAGCCAAAAACTCACGGGTATCTGTGTCATCATCGACGACCAAAATTTTGATGCCATTCAGGTTACAGGTTGGCTCTTGAGGTTGGCTAGTTTGGCTGCCTGGAGTGGAGTTGAGCTTGATGGGCAGGTAGACACTGAACGTTGCACCTTGGCCTTCGCCGGGGCTGTCTGCTTGCACCGTACCGCCATGCAGTTCTACCAAATGTCGGACGATCGCCAACCCTAACCCCAAACCCCCAAATTTGCGAGTGGTGCTGGCATTTTCTTGGCGGAAATAGTCAAAGACATGAGGCAAAAACTCAGGAGAGATGCCTTTTCCGGTATCGCTGATGGTGATCTGAGCGAGGTCACCCACACGAGCTAGCTCAACGCTGACTCGCCCCCCCTGAGGTGTGAATTTAATGGCGTTGGAAAGAAGATTCCAAACAACTTGTTGCAAGCGGCTAGAGTCACCGATCACTTGCCCAATATTGGCTTCTAGTTGGGTGTGCAGGGCGATCGCTTTAGCTTCTGCGGCTAGTTGCACGGTTTCGATCGCTAATCTGATCGTGGCAGTGAGATCGACGACCGTGGCATTGAGGCTGAGCTTGCCTTGCAAAATTCGCGACACATCTAGGAGATCTTCAATTAACTCAGCTTGCAATTTGGCGTTGCGCTCAATAGTCGCTAGAGCTTGTTGGGTTTTGGCGGGGTCGAGTCTGCCAGACTGAAGTAGTTTTGACCAGCCCAAAATGGGGTTAAGGGGCGATCGCAACTCATGGGAGAGGACAGCCAAAAATTCATCTTTGATTCGGTTGGCGGTTTCGGCTGTTTCTCTGGCGGCTCGCTCTTGTTGCAATAAGCGATCGCGCTCTGCTTCTGCTTGCTTTTTGGCGGTAATATCGAGCACCAGAGACAGCACCGAAAGCATCTGCCCTGACGCATCCCGCAGGCTGGAGTTGTACCACTCGCAATGCACAATACCACCGTGCTTGGTGTAGTTGCGGTTGTATGAAAAAATATAAGGCTCTTCACCCAGCCTCAGTCGATTGCAGACCTCGGTGACTTCTTCTAGATCTTCAGCAAAAACGAGTTGTAACTCAGTCAGCGACTTGCCCAACACCTCATCGGCTTGCCAACCAAATATTAGTTCTGCTGCCCCAGACCAACGGGTGATCTCAAATTTTTCATTCCACTCAACCACAGCCATTGGAGTATTTTCTACATGGAAGTTGAGCTTTTGCAGAGCTTGTTGTAGCGCTTCCTCTGACCGCTTGCGCTCGGTAATGTCTGCTAAAGCTCCTGGAAAGGCAATCGGATTTCCGTCGGCATCATATTCTACTAATCCCCGAGCCATTACCCAACGTTCTTTACCTGTGGCTGTTTGGACTCGATACTCTGCCTGATATTCTTCGCCTGTTGCGATCGCCTGCTGAATACTCTCAGAAACGCGGAGTCGATCTGCGGGGTGCATCGCGTTGACAAACGTTTCGATCGGTAGTCCGTGAACGGCTTGCACTGGATCAACTCCAAATAAGTGAACTAGGTTGGTGCTCCCAGTGACACGATTATTACGAATATTCCAACGCCATGTATAAATTAACCCAGCGCCCAGAGCAGACTCTAACTGGACATTAGCCTCCCGTAACTCTTCTTCTACTTGCTTGCGGTTCGTAATGTCTTGCACTACTCCGTGCATGCCCATGATGTTGCCATTGTTGTCGTAGTAACCTCTTCCCATGGCTGAGATCCAACGTTCTCTGCTATTAGGATGGATCACGCGGTATTCAATGTCGTAGTCACTCTTCTGCAAAATCGCAGCTTCAACGGCTAGACGGGCGCGATCGCGATCGGCAGAGTGCAACAAACTTTGGATCTGCGTCCAGGTGATGAGAGCGCCAGGCGAGATGCCAAAAATTGCTGCGCCTCGGTCTGAAAAGGTGACAATATCAGTTTTTGCATCCCAATTCCAGGTTCCTAGTTGAGCGGCTGTTAAGGCCAAATTTAATCGTTCTGCACTCTGAGCTATCTGCTGATGGCTTGCTTCGACTTCGGCTCTAAGTGCCTGTTCTCGATATAAAGATGCTTGCTGTGCTTGTTCTGCTAATTTCTCTTGGGTAATGTCGCGCACTTCAATGATGGTGCCAATGGGGCGATCGCCTTCGCGGATGGGGCTAGCAGTGTAAGCGACCGGGTAAAAGTGACCGTCTTTATGCACAAAAACTTCTTCGCCCTGTTCGCGGTTGTTGGTCGGGAAGGCTTGGTCGATGGGGCATTCGCAAAGAGGATAAGGGCGACCATCAGGGCGGGTGTGGTGAATCACATCGTGGAGCGTGCGACCTTTGGTTTCAGAGAGAGTATAGCCTGTCAAAGCCTCGGCAGCAGGGTTCATATAAACGCACTGCTGATGCTCATCCATGATGAACAGCGCCAGGGTAGCGTTGTTGCAGATTACTTCTAGTTGTCGCCTGTAAAAATCATCAGGAAGGTCTGTTTGGGGTAAACGATGGTAGTCACTTAAAGAAATAATCCGCTCTGATGTCATGCCTGCTTTTGGTTTGGGGGTTAAGGACGGGTCTGTTGATGAGGTTTTGCTGCTAATTGCGATACGACCTTGAAGAGTTGTATCGGTTCAATCGGTTTGGGGACGTGCAGTTGAAACCCTGCTTGGAGTGCTGCTAAGCGATCGCCACCTCGGACATAGGCAGTTAAGGCTGCTGCGGGCGTGTGTCCACCTGCCGCGATCGGTAAAGCGCGAATTTTTTGGATCAACGCATAGCCATCTTCCTCCGGCATCCCAATATCGCTGAGCAAGACATCGGGCGGGTTTTGCTGAAAGAGGGTAAAGGCTTCTGCGGCAGAGGCTGCAACTGTGACATTGGCTCCAAATTGCTCTAGGGCGGTTGCTAGAAACTCTCGCGTGTCGGCTTCATCGTCAACAATCAACACCTTCAACCCTGCTAAAGACTCAGCATCGTTGGGTAAGGTGGGCACAAACTCGGCATTGGTTTGTTGATTGCCAGCAGGTAGCAACGGGAGTTCGATGATGAAAGTAGATCCCTGCCCAACTCCGGCACTTTCGACCCAAATGGTGCCGCCATGTAACTCGACCAAATTGCGCACGATCGCTAGCCCCAAACCGAGGCCGCCTTGAGTTCGGGTGGTGGTGGGGTCTGCTTGCCGAAAGCGCTCGAACACATAAGGTAAAAATTCCTGACTAATCCCTTGACCTGTATCAATGATTTGCAAGCGAGCATGGGTGCCCACCTGGGTGAGCTGTACTTCTACCTTGCCACCTTCGGGGGTAAACTTGAGAGCGTTTGACAACAGGTTCCAAACGATTTGCTGGAGCCGCTCTACATCACCTAAAACTAGACCTAAGTGGGCATCTAGGTGCGAGACCAGTTGAATGGCTTTAGTGTCAGCGGTAGGACGAGTCGTATCTAAAGAAGCTTGGATAATCGGAATTAAACTCACGGGGCGTAAGTTGAGCCGTACCTTGCCGCGAATGATCCGAGAGATGTCGAGCAGGTCTTCGATGAGTTGGGTTTGGGCTTGGGCATTACGCTCGATCGAAGCGAGAGCTTTTTCGGTAGTGTCGGGGTCAAGCTTGCGGGTACGCAGCAATCGTGACCAACCCAAAATGCCGTTGAGGGGCGATCGCAGCTCATGAGAAACAATTGCCAAAAACTCATCTTTCATGTGGCTGGCGGCTTCGGCTTGCTGACGGGCAGCTTGTTCACGGCTCAATAGCTCTGCTCGTTCTAGCTCTAATTTCTTGCGATCGCTTAAATCGAGTACGAAGCAAATGTAGGTCAGGGGGTCGGGGTCAACGAGTGCTGCTCCAATGACAACAGGCACCCGCACTCCATCTGGACGAATGTATTCTTTCTCAAACGGTGTGCAGGCTCCGTAATCGAGCAACTCTTGTAAGGCTTGCTGATCGCGCTCTAAATATTCGGGTGGTGTAAACTCTTGCCAGCGGACTCGCCCTGAGACAATATCATCTCGGCTATAACCAACCAGGTCTAGGAAGGCATCATTGGCGACAATAATCTGCTCTAAAGTCGCTTCGACAATCCCCACAATATTGGCATCAACTAGACGGCGCAAGCGGGCTTCACTTTGACGCAATGACTCGGCGGCTTGTTTACGGGCAGTGATATCTGTGGTGCTGCCGACCATGCGGACTGGGTTGCCAGACTGATCTCGCAGAATGATACATTGATCCATCACATAAACATAATGGCCCTGTCTATGCCGCACGCGATACTCAAAAACA
>CBIHQL010000243.1:0-6709 GCA_966211855.1 uncultured bacterium | reverse complement strand
CTCGCCTGATGATTTTGGGTGAGCCAGACCCCCGCGAACCACAGATCAAGCCTGAGTTGGAAGCCACGATTCAAGAACTAGGGATCGAAGCCGATGTTGCACTCCCCGGTTTTGTTGACAATCCTTATGCCTACATGGCGAAAGCAGCGGTGTTTGTGCTGTCTTCTATTTATGAGGGGTTTGGCAACGTTGTGGCAGAGGCGATCGCAACCGGAACTTCAGTGGTTTCAACAGATTGCGAAAGCGGGCCAGCAGAGATTTTGGCACAGGGTAAATATGGCAAATTGGTGCCTGTTAAGGATGTAGATGCCTTAGCCTATGAAATTTTGGCAACCCTAGACCAGCCGACTGACCCAGCGATTTTGCAGCAACGCGCCCAAGCCTTTACGATTGAAGCGATCGCAGATCAGTATCTAGAAGTGTTTCGAGATCTCGATCGCTCAGAATGTCTACAACTCGCTAGTTGATCACCGCTTTCACAGATTCAAGTCTCTCACTTTTTCGTAATATCAGGGTGCTGACAACCTCTCTCCTGGGTCGTTGGAAGAGGTCGATTGTCGCGTACCTTTCATAGAGGCGATTGGCTTTGCATGTGTCCACTGTCCTAGCTTAAACATATCACTGATGAGAAACACATCTCCTTTAGTATCTGTAATCATTCCTGCTTACAATGCAGCACCCTTTATCCGCCAAACCTTAGAATCTGTATTGGCGCAAACCTATCAAAATATTGAAGTGCTTGTTGTTGATGATGGATCACAAGATCAAACAGCAGAGATTGTAGCTCAATTCGCAGCTCAAGATAAACGGGTCAAGCTGTTTCGACAGTCAAATGCCGGGGTAGCAGCGGCCCGTAATCTCGCGATCGAGCGCTCAAAAGGAGTTTACATTGCCCCCATTGATGCTGATGATATTTGGTATCCTCAAAAACTAGAAAAACAGGTTGAATGTCTTAACCAGGCTGGTGCAGAAGTAGGTTTGGTATATACCTGGTCAGTATATATTGATGAACTTGGAGATATTATTGGAAAATATACACTATATCGTGCTTACAAACCAGAGGGTTCAATTTATCCTATGTTGGTTTGTTCCAACTTTTTAGATAATGCTAGTAACCCTTTAATTCGGCGCGAATGTCTTGAGCACGTTGGAGATTACAACACTCATTTACGGGCTTGCAATGCCCAAGGCTGTGAAGATTGGGATCTCTATTTACGAATTGCAGAGGTTTATCAATTTCGAGTCGTACCAGAGTATTTAGTTGGCTATCGCCAGTTTATTGGCAGCATGGCGCATAACTGTCAAGCAATGGCAAAGTCTTACAACTTAGTCATGCATTCTGTACAAGAACAACATCCCGAAATTCCACCTATTATCTATCAATGGTCTCGCAGCTTTTTCTATCACTACTTATTAGGAAAAAGCTATAAGTGTGGTGACCACAAAAATACGTTGCGCTGGCTATTTCAAACCATTAAAGAAGACTGGTATTTACTTTTAAGGCCAGGTTTATATCAAATTATTTTTGTTTGTTTATGTAAAATTGCAGTACACCCCCTCAGTTCCAAGATTTGGCCTAACCATGAGTCTTGGTTGCGATTCCGACAAAAATTTCGCTGGCGATCGCGATCGTTGACCATTGAGGAAGTTAACCAAAGAACTCGACAACGCTCCCATTTAATTTGGAAACCATACGATTTAATTATTTTAAAACGCTGGCAGCAGGCTCTTGAAATTTGCCACGAGCTGACCTTAAAACCTGCGAAGCCTCATTCTCGCTCAATGGTTTCTTTTTAGAGATGTAGCTCATGAGTAAACCTATAAAAGAAACCAAGGTTATTCGCAAGTTAATTCCCTTACTGAGGCTCTACCCAGGAGCAATACCACTCATTGTAACTGTAGGGATTTTAGCCTCTTTATCTGAAGGAATAGGTATTAGCTTATTCATTCCTCTCCTGCAAAACTTTAGTGCTTCAGAAAATGCCAGAGAGCAGCAAATTTTTTTGTTTCGTTTTCTATCACAGCTTTTCGCTAACTTCCCTCCAGAGCAGCATCTTCCTCTCATCGCTATAGGGATTTTTGGTAGCGTTTTGATTAAAAATGGTCTTTTGTATAGCAATTCTCTTTTTTTCTCATGGCTCAATTGGCGAATTAGCCACCAGTTGCGATCGTCGATCTTTAGGCAACTTTTAGATGTTAGTTACAGTTTTCTAGAACGATATCCCTCTGGCAAATTTCTGACCACGCTGGATAACGAAACGTGGCGCACGAGTCAAGCATTGTCATCACTAGTGGGTTTAATCATCAGTGCCTGTACTGTTTGTGTCTTTACGATCTTGCTTTTGTTGATTTCATGGCAGCTCACCTTGTTAGTAGCTGTGGCTATGGTCTTAATTTCGCAAATTATTCACTTTGTGACCCGTCAAGTGCAGCAATTTGGGAAGCAGGCAGAGCAAGCGAATACAGTCTTTGTACAACGAGTTTGGGAAGGCTTGTTGGGGATGCGGGTGATCCGAGAGTTTGGACGCGAACACTACGAGCAACAACGATTTGATCGAGCTTCTCAGCAAGTGTGTCAGTCTTTTATGCGGCTCGATCGCATCTCCAGTGCCGTGAATCCTCTATCCGAAATTCTTTCAACAGGATTATTAGTTTGTGCCTTGTTCGTTGCCTTGCGTCAACCCACGAATTTACCGACGCTGCTGACGTTTGTATTTATGTTGTATCGCTTGCAACCCCATGTGCGGCAACTCGATGGGGCACGGGTCAACTTAGCAGCAATGTCAACAGCGATCGATGATGTGATGTCACTCCTCGATCGCTCCGATAAACCTTATATCCGCCCTGGCTCTCGTCTTTTCACCGGGTTGCAACAAGCGATCGCCTTTCGAGCGGTTGATTTCAGCTATGGCTTTGGCGAAAAACCAGTCTTGAAAAATATCTCCCTCTGTATCCCTCAAGGTAAAACCACCGCGATCGTAGGGCCATCTGGCGCAGGTAAGTCTACACTTATCAGCTTAATCTGTCGCTTTCACGATCCAACTGCTGGCAAGATTGAGATTGATGGACAACCGTTGCAACAGCTTGATTTAGCAGCGTGGCGACGTCAAATTGCGGTGGTTAGTAAACAAGTTCATATTTTCAGCACGAGCGTTTATGAAAACATTGCTTATGGGCGTGAAGATGCCACCGAAGCTGATGTGATCGCAGCGGCAAAACAAGCAAATGCCCATGAATTTATCTGTCAGCTCCCTCAAGGCTATCAAACCCCAGTGGGCGATCAAGGTCTACGTCTCTCAGGAGGTCAGCGTCAACGCATCGCCTTAGCACGCGCACTCATTCGCCAGCCAACGATTTTGATTTTGGATGAGGCCACCAATGCTCTCGATAGTATCTCTGAGCAGTTAATTCAGGAAGCGATTAACCGTCTGAGCCGTCACTGCACACTGATTGTGATTGCTCACCGTCTCTCTACGATTGAGCAAGCTGATCAAATTATTGTTTTACAGACAGGTCAGATTAAAGAGCAAGGTCGCTTGCCAGAGCTGTTAGCCAATCAAGGTCTGTTTTCGCAACTCTACACCCTTCAAAACCGTTCTATCTGAAGACTGGACTGACTGCACGAATCAAAGTTAGCCCTCCTAACCCCCCAAATTGGGGGGATTTTAAATCCAGGCAGGATGTCTATTGGAAGATATAAGAGTTCTCCAATTCTGGGAACAGATGTTTTGGAGACTACAAGCCTAATAACCGGAATAGACCAAAGACACCGCTGAGAGGCGAGAGGACAGTCCCGACCGTATCAGAAAGTCCTGCTAAGCCAGAACGCCCCACAATGATAGTGTCATTATTGCGTAGAGCTGGGTTGCTATTAGAGCTGATACCTTGGGCAAAATCAACTGGGATGGTTTGTTTGGCAACGGTGCCATCAGGATTGAGGCGGACTAGGGTCACATTACTCTTCTTGGCGCGTCGGTTGTTAAAACCACCTGCTGCCAACAATGCCTGATTGAGAGGAGTATTGGGTGGAACCTCAACAGTTCCCGGCTTCACTACTTCACCGACAACATTGACTTTGATGACATCGGGCGAGAAGCTAGCGCTGGCTAACTCGGTCGCGTCGGCTGCGGTAATGGTGGTTGCTTCTGGGATGACGATCGTATCTCCTTCTTGCAGCGGGAGATCTTGTCGCAGATCGCCCCCTTGCAGCAACTGCCAGAAATTAATGGTTGCCACCTGATCAGTGCCCGATTTAGTGCGACGGCGAAGTTGGATATTGCGGATATCTGCTGATTGGGTAATCCCACCCGCAACTTGAATGGCTTTTGTCACGGTCGGAATTTGCAAGCGATCGCTCACTTCGGTGCCTTCCTGCTTATCTGTAGAGCCAGAAAGGATATAGGGGCCAGGTCGGTTAACTTGACCCACGACCGCAATTTTAATGGGGCGAGCTTCACTGGGGGCAAAACTAGCTGAGGCCAGTTGAGACGCTTCATCTAAGTTGACATCTGCTGTAGCTGGGATAAAGATACTATCTCCATCTCGCAACGCTAAATCTTGGCTAATATCCCCAGTCTTCAACAGTTGCCATAAGTCAACCGTCATACTTTCTGTGGTGCCTTGGTTTCGAGGCTGCAATCGACGAATTTGTACCGATCGCACATCGGCTGCCTGGGTAATTCCGCCTGCTAGCTGAATAATTCGCGTGACCGTAGGAATGCCACCATTGTTGCTTGTGGGTTCTGTGTTGATCAGATAAGAGCCTGGACGGTTGACTTCACCAGCGATCGCGATCTTGACAGGGCGAGACGCTAACAAACTAATCGTGACCAGGGGTTGCTGCAAATAGGGTGCAAACTTAGCCGCAATGGTGCTAGACGCTTGCTGTAGCGTTTGGCCTTGTATAGACACACTTCCTACTTGTGGCAGGTTCACAACCCCATTCGGCAAGATCTGAAATTCACCGCTATACTCCGGCACACTAAAGAAATCAACGCGGATGCGATCGCCCGCCCCCAAAATATAGCTCGTATCGGTCGCGGCTGGAGCAGCACCGGGTTGCACATTTAAGGCTGAGTTATTAAGCTGAGCGCCTGCAGGGGTGGGTAAAGCCATACAGCCCAACAAGAGCAGCGCTACAAACCTGGGAGAGCAGTTGAGGATGCTCAATTTTGTGAATTTAGCTGGAGATCGCGAAGCGCCTCGAAATTGAATGCCTAGTCGTGATTCTGGTTTCTGGGGGATAAGCTGCACGGATACCTCCAAACATTGCTGATTGATCTTCACATCGCTGCAATCGTTGAGCGAACCACTCAAGATAGAGCTGGGTCGCTGCTTTGGTTGCTTGAAATTGATAGAGAAAGAGCCAATTGCAGCTTTAGACAATCTCATCGGCTCAAAGATACTAATTTACCTTTAGGTTTGAAGGATATTCTCTGCCAAAGTTCCCTTAGCTTGAGTTCCCTGATCAATTTGCGATCGCGTTGACTCAGTCAGCAGATTCAGTAAGCGCTTGCTTCAAATTTGACAATTAACCCCAGAGACGGATGGTGATCGCTCGACTCATTTCTTAGAGTCAGGGTAAGAGCTGGCATCAGACGATCATGGATGACTTTAGAGTAGAAATCATCATGTTTCTCATTCACAACGGCTACGAGTTTGGTGAAGACTTTTCGATGGATGCCAATGGCGACCTGATGGTAGGCAATCCAGAAACCTTTTCTGCCTTAACAGAGTTGCTTGATTACTTGCGAGAGCGAGAAGTTTAACGATTTTAACGAGGGCCTGCGGGAGAGCGCCGTCCAGGAAGTCTTCTTCTGCTCGAAAATGTTGCAGCCATCACGACGGGTTGAGAGGAGCGATCGCTCTGATCTTCAGTTTCGGTTTCGCTGGCTTGAGGAGAAGGTTGGAGCCAGGGGAACAAATTGCAGAGGGCTTGCTTGAGTTGCATCTGTTTCACCGTAGATAGAGTTTGCGATTGATGGGGTAGCTCCAGCAGGCATTCTAGGAATTTGCTGTGCGTGGAACTATGGTGCAGATACCCTTAATTAATCGCCAATTTCGGAACTCATCCGGATCAATCAAGCCACAAGTTTAATTGCCACAGAGGCGATCGCATCAATACCGCCTTTCAACTGCCTCAAGAGCCACAGAAATTGTGCCAGTTAAGCAACTGGTATCGCTAATAACAATGAAGCAATAGTTCACCTCTGCCATTAGATAGATTCTCTAGGAAAGAAAGTCAAGATTTAATGAAAATAGCCGTCTAGGCATACGGGCAAAAATGAATGAAACGAGATTTAACAGGCAGGTTCACTCAAAATTGGAGTGCTGAACCAAAGCAGGGAGTCAGCCTGTCTTTAACCAAAACCGCCTGGAAACTTTTAGACGAGCGATCGCGGCTGCAAAATATTTCTAAGTCGGAATTAATTGAACAATTTGCCCGGAGCTTAGCAGCGGCTGATCCCTTTAGTGCGCCCTTAGAAGAGCGGTTATGTCGTTTGGGTTCCTCCGTAGAAGTTGAGCATCAATATTTACGCGACATTCTCATGCAACTACCCGCGATGATTGCGATCGTCACGGGGCCAGAACATCGGTTTGAGATGGCAAACCCGACATATCTTCAACTCACCGGGCGGACTGAGGCTATTTTGGGTGAACCGATGAGCGAAGTATTTCCTGAACTGAGAGGTCAAGGATACTTAGAGAC
>CBIHQL010000242.1:0-6709 GCA_966211855.1 uncultured bacterium | reverse complement strand
TGGTAAGAGTTTGCTGAGCAATGCTTGTTTATCGGCCTCTAAAGTTTGCCAATCCTCCTGAAGCAGACCTCCAGTATCCGCACTATTAGGATTCCAACTCCAGTAAGCAAACCCTAGCTTTTGTTGTTGAATGTATTGAACAAGTTGTCGCTGCCAGATGCCTTCAGTTGAGCGAGCATCGACTTGCCGTCCCCCAAATTCCCCAATCCACACTGGGGCAATGCGTTGGGTGGCAATATAGTGAAAGCCTGTTTCCCAACGGCTGTATAGATTTTTTGGGAAAGATGGCTCTGAAAACCAGGGTTGATCGTAAACTCCAGGGCCATACTCGTGAGGAGAGTAAACCAACTGACGAGCGACTTTTAAGCGGACGGGGTAGCGCTTCACCCCCTCTAAATTGCCGCCTTGCCAATGTCGCGCCAGTTTTTGCCCCGGTACATTTTGCTCGACCCCTTCAACGACAATCAACCAGTGAGGGTTTACCGCCAAAACAGCATTACCCGCTCGCTCGGCTGCCAAGCGCCAATCTGTTGCCACATCATTAGTACCCCAACTGGCACGACCATGAGGTTCATTTTTGAGGTCAGCTCCGATCACATTGGCTTGGTTGCGATAGCGTCGGGCAAGCATCGTCCAAGTGTCAATCCAATCGGCCTCGGTGTAGCCATCCCCATACCAAAGCTCAGGAATTCGCTGGTCATTCAGTTGATGGCAGTCGAGCAAGATCAGTAAGCCTTGGCGCTCGGCTTCTTGAATCAAAGTATCGAGAATTTCTAAAGGCGATTTATCTTCAAGCTCTTGATTGCGACCAATCTTAAAGTCAATGCCAGTCACCTCTTTAGATCGAAGCGCAGCAATTGAAAAGGGTAAACGAATCACGTTGTATCCCAATCCTTTAATCTGTGCCAGCATCTCTCGGTAATCTCTGGCCCATAATCCGTGCGGGGTATGGTTTTCTGTTTCTAGACCAAACCAGTTAACGCCTCGGAGTAACACGGGCCGACCTGTGGCATCGACGATCGCAGAGCCTTGTGTTGAGAGGGGCAGTGCGATCGCGTTAGTTGCTGTGGCATTGGCGGTGAAGGGGTGCCAGCGGAGCCAGAAGCTAGTCAACAATATGATCAAACTCAGAGCCAGCCAAGAGCATCGACGCAGCTGCCGAGATTGCGATCGCCCCGCTGGAGAACCATAGGAAGAACGCGATCGCCCTTGCCAGCGAAATAGGCGTCGGACGAGATGGTGATTAAAAATACATTGGGTAAATTTCAGCATAGAGGCATGACAGTAGGTTAGCTCCAACGAGCTGATCAGTAATAGATAAGACTGCATGACCATTACAGTGTCAGACGTCATCACTGTTGAAAAGTGCCTTTTAAGCGTAGAAATACGCTGGCTGCTTAGTAATGGATGAATAGCTGAACAATAGTCAATGCCACGCGAAAGAATCTTAGAAAGCCTGTTATTTTTACTCTCTTTATAGGAAATATGCTAACTTACCCATGAGTTTCATAAGATTTTGAAGCTCCAAATCAAAGCTCAAAGTTTAAGTGTAAAAAATGCTACAAGAATCTCAATAGATTCACTACTTACGTAATGGTTAAGAGCTGAATATCAAACCGACCTCGTCTTTAAAGATCTCAGAAATCCTCTTCATAAACCTGAGATATATGTATTTTTTGCATCTATCCAAAGGCGTAAAAATAGCTTGATGTGGATAGGCAATTGGCTTTGAATTTTAGGGGGTCAAGCTATGAAACATAGTGAGGGAAGGGGTTTAAGGATTGTTGGATGAAAGTTTACCGCATCTTTACAAGTAGCCCTGGGTGTCTTTACCCCCTCTATACGGAAAATACGGAGATACCTATTAGTCTTTATAGAAGAGAAGATTAGAAGCTTACTTCTAGCCTCAAGAACTCGCAGAAAAAGTTAGCTAGATGTTGCCGTTAAAGTTCTATTTGGCTGACTAAGTTTTTACTAAAAATAATCACCTTTGGTTGCAGTGAACTTCTTCTGAAAATCAGTATTTGCTTGGAGCTATTAAAATGTCTGGATCGTCACTAAAAAGCTTTTTGTTACCGGCTGCTCTTTTGTCCAGCACTGTTTTTGCAACCTTAACTTTGCCATTGGCACTGTTGGGCTCAAAACCAATTGATATTCGCATGCAAAGCGAACCTGTATTTAGTGGTCAGATCCGTGATATTGCTGCACCTTATCTAGGTTTTGCGGCTGCTCTCAGCTTGGGTGTAGGCACCGCTAGTATTGCCGTAACAGGCTGGAAGCGCTCTCTACGTAAATCAAGCCAGATCGAAGAAGCACTAGCGAGCGTGCAAGAAGACCTACAGCTTAAAGAAAGCCAATTAGAAGCCCTGAAGTTGTCAGAGTCTCAATTAGCAGCGTCCGGCCTCACAACTTTCTTGCAAGGCGAAGTGGTGTTGCAAGAACCGACATTGGTAGATGCTGTTCCGGCGATCGCTCCCACTCCAACAGCCTTAGAGTCTTTAGCAGCTGCATCAGACAACTCGCAGTCTGCTTCTAGTCAGCCCGTGAATGTGCAAGCAGCGGTTTCAGCTTTATCCCCAGCTCAGGCATTCTTCGGCTTCGCTCAAGTAGCTTCAGTGCCTGAGGCAGCGACTGTGCAAGACCCGGTTAGCCAATTCGATGCCTTACAAACTCAGTTGAAACAGATGATGGCTCAAATTGAGATGTTGCAAGGTGCGTTGCAGAGCCCACCCGTTGCACCAGTTCAAACTCATCAGACTACGAAGTTCCGCTATGGTAATCAGCGTCTTCATACAGTAGAAGCACTGCCTGTTCAACAAAAAATAGCCTCATAGTCAGTGCTTGAGGCCAAGTTTGAATGTTCAATAGGGCTGTAATGTTGATCCAGACTCAGCGCAGCATTTGATCGGCAGTTAGAGGAGCATCGGTTTGAGCCAGTTGGCTTTGAGAAACCGGGCTCCTCTGCTTATCTGCTGCCAAATTGGGTGCAGGGCCAGAGCGATCGCCCCAACCCTGATTGAGGTCGCTTGCTGTCAAGGCGGGTGGGGTTGTTTTTCCGGTTGGTAAAGACAAAGGCATGACTTCACTGGCTTGCAAGTAGCGCTCCCCGTCGTTTGTAAACCGGACTATTGGACTTTCTGGTTCCAGGGCTTGGTCGATTTGAGCCTTTATGCTTGGAGATTGATGGGTGGGGTCAAATGTAGCGACAAAGGTGACTTCAGAACTGGGTGTGAAATGGGTGCCCAGTTTGGTTTGATTCAACTGCCAACTTTCTTGAAACTGTCCATTCGGTGCGACTTGCCAAAGATTGAGATTTGTTTGCCATTGGCCTTGTTTTACCTCAACAGCCCGGCGATCGAGAATTGCATAATTGCTCTCTCCGACCCCGGTGTCAGCCTGATTGAGTTGGCTACCTGAGCGTAATGGACGAATTGCCATCACGGTTAGGCGGCTTTGGTTCGGTAGGTTGGTTGTACCCCTGGCTGCATACAGACCCGAACGGCCTCCTGGCTCTACCTGGATCTCTAAGGTGGCTTTTGGAATGGGCTGAGTTGTACAACCAAAACTCAGTAAGCTCAGTGAGCCGATGAAAATGGCGGATTGCCATCGTAAGGCGATCGCCTGAAAGCGAGAGTTTGAAAAGAATCGAGAACAACTTTTCATTGAGATTAGGGTGACTAATTTAGGTGAGTCAACGTATTATTTGGTACATTTGACATGGACGTTTTATTCAATTATCCAGCTAACTATTGTCATAGAGTAATTTAAACAAAAATGAATTGAGCTGGTGTAGATTAAAGTATTTATAAAACCACACTAGTCTGAGTAAAGCTTTTATAAAACTTTTGGCTTGAATAAAGTTTAGGTAAAAAGCCTGAAGCCCTTGTTAAATGAGGTCAGGGTTGATGAAAGAATGATTTTATGGTTTTATCGATTGAAGGCAATACTGAGACTAAATTCACTTTATTGCTTCTTCTGTGACAAGGTGCATCACCGTTATCAGTCAGACCTCTTTTAAAGATTATTATTCTTGAAAACTGACTTATTCTGCTAGAGTTTTCAGCATCCTAGGCTAGAAAATCTGCGTAGTTTTAGAGCAAAAACAGCAATCGGTGTGAGCCAAGTTATGCTAAATTTTCGCGGATCTGTTTATTATTTATTTCCTCTGTTAACAGCAAGTTCTATCACAACGCTGTTGATCTGTAGTGATGGTTGGTCTCAGCCAAGCTTGGCAAATCCTCAAGAGCATCTGCACTACCCTCAACGCAGCGCTAATAGCCAGGAAGTTACAAATCAGCAAGTAGTTGGTCAATTACCCACACTACCGCCTGCGAGTTATCCACCTGGAGGTTATACCGCCCCGGCGATCGCGCCTCCTAATTCTGCTTATCCCAGCTACCCTGGCTATCCTGGTTATCCTTATCCAGTTGCTTTACCGGGTTATCCACCGTTGCCTTATCCCGGCTACCCAGCGACACCCTCACCGATGCCAGTTTCCTCTGGTTATCCGGGTTACCCCAGTTATCCGGTAGCAGTGCCTCCTCCGGGTTACGTGCCTTATCCCGCATATCCGGCTGCACCCTATCCTTACCCTTATCCCGTTGCTCAACCGGCATTACCAACGGCACCACCCCAATCTGTTCCTCCGGGGTCTGTGCCTCAGCCCAATACCAATGTGGGTGCCATGCCACCTGCACCGAGTTATTATCCTCAGGGCTATCCGGCATATCCTTATCCTTACCCTTATCCGGTCTATCCTTACCCCTATCTTTCTCAGCCAGGTGTACCCGCGATCGCGCCTCAGCCTGCCCCTCCTGTAGCCGCACCGCTTCCGACTTATAACTGGGCTGCCCCTCCGCAACCTGTAGCCCCTCCTCCCGGTGGACAGCCACCAACCCTGCCACCGAGTAACTTCAGTGCTCCGGGAGTTCAACCTGTAGCACCTGGAAACCCGCCTCCGCCAGCAGTGGTGCCCGCTCCCTATCCATCTCAGCCGAGCTTACCGACCGAAACGGTAGTGCAGTCACCTGCTCAACCTGCGCGATCGCTCTTGGGGAACAGTACCGCACTGAGTGACCCGACCTACCAGGTGCAAGGTGTCTATATCTATCAGGGAGATGAATCTTCGGCTCGGGGTCGGTTCTCTGCTACTTACCCGCTAACCCCCAGAATTTTGTTTGGCACTACGCTAGATCTCACGACTGGGAGTGGGTTCACCGATTCGCGAGATGAAGGCTTGAGCTTAAACGAATTGTATGTCGCCACTTCACCAGCAGAATTGCCCAACTTACGCTTTGTGGTGGGGCAACTCGATTTAACGTCTTATTTCGACCGTAACAGTTTTGCTAAGGATGGGGCGAGTCATTTCTTCAACCCAGTGTTTCAGACCAACCCAGCGCTGACTGCGAGTAGTATTGGCTCCCGGCCTGGGGCGTTGGTGAACTGGGCCTTAAGCGACAACCTTGAAGCGAAGGCGGCTGTGTTTTCGTCATCCCGCAGTATCAGTGACTTTGCCTTGGATGGATTTGCTGGCGAAGTTGGCCTGCGCTATGGCAATGCGATTATTCGCGGTACTTATGCGTCCGGGCGAGATGCAGGTTCGCGAGATGGGTTTCGTGAAATCTTCCAAGTGAGTCGAGATGGTGGCCTGACGAGTGGGCCGAGTTCTGACGATCGCGAGGAAGCATTTGGCGTGAATGCCGAAGTGTTCATCCCTAGCCTGAATATGGGGTTATTTGGTCGTTATGGTCAGTACAACAACCGTGACCTCGATCGGCAGGGTGATACTTTCAACGTAGGCTTAACGTTTCTAGATTTGTTTGCCCCAGACGATCGCTTGGGTTTGGCGTATGGTCGTCAGCTATCAAATGCTAACCTGCGGCGGGAACTGGGCGATCGCAACCCAGATGTTTTAGAGCTGTATTATGACTTCCGCTTTTTACCCAATCTCCGCATTGGCTTCACGGTGCAAGAGCTGAACAATTTTTCCGAAATTATTGCTGGATTCCGCCTTAAAACCGAATTTGATGTGTCTCCCAGAGGGAGGGAGGCGGATGCGAGGGGGAGAGAGGCGCGATGAAGCCAATGCAGTGTTCTACTCAACTCATTAACTGGCGACGGCTCAGTTCAGCTTGGTTGCTGGCGTTTAGTCTCACAAGTAGCACAGTGGGGCAATTACTGGGGAGTTCCGTCTTGCCAGTGGTGGCTCAAACCGTGCCAACAGCGGTACGAGAAGCCTACTCTTTACTGCAAAGAGGTTTGGTGAATGATGCGATCGCGGCGTTTCGCTCGGCTTTACAGCGTTATCCACGATCGCTAGAGGCCCAAATCGGTTTGGCGATCGCCTATCGACGGGCAGGTCGAGATGCAGATGCTTTAGCCGCTTATGAGCAAGTGGTAGCTCAAGACCCCAGTAACCGCTTAGCGCTGAGAACCATTGGCTTGCTGGGAGGGTATCGCCCGGAATGGCAACCCAGAGGAATTGAAGCACTGACCACGCTGTTGAACTTAGATCCTAACGATGCCGAAGCCCGAGCCCAACGAGCGCTACTCTATGGCTATCAAGGTCGCTTTGCCGAATCACTAGCTGACTACCAACTAGCTCTGCAAAACAACCCAACACCTGAAGTGATTTTAGGAGCGGCGCAAATCTATACCTACACCGGCGATGCCCAGCGAGGTTTGGAACTATTTAACCGCTATCAGGCTT
>CBIHQL010000241.1:0-6710 GCA_966211855.1 uncultured bacterium | reverse complement strand
TCGAGAAACGACAGGTTGAGATAGGTGAGGTCAGGGGTAGCCTCTTCAGCAGGTGGGGCAACGGGAGGTGGTGGCGACTCTACAGGCAGCTCAAGCAGGTCATCTTCAGGAATATCAGCCGCGATCGCTTCGAGCAACTCATCGAGATCGGCGGTAATCGTAAACTCTTGCGTGAGTAATGCAGCAGCGTCTTGGGCAGTATTTGCTGGATACAGTGTCATCTCACCCAGCAACAATCGCGTGCGGCAGTCTAAAGGGATCTCGACCGTGCAACTAAACGGATAAGGGAGCACTTGCGTAGCGATCGCCTGTCGCGTCTCTACCAGCACTTGCGCACTTTGGGGGTCTCGTAAGCAGATATAGACTTCGCCCTGCCAAGATGTCTGTGCTGTTAGCTGACCAACGCCAGTCCCTTCAGATTGCTGTGCCCGCTCTACAAACCCAGAGACTGTAAAAGGATGACCCCACCGAGCAATATAAGCGGTTTGATCGAGGGTCAGTTGCACAGGAGTTGAGTTAACCCCTGCGATCGCAGCCGATGCAGGTTCGGGTACAACAGGCTCAACGGTTTCTTCAGGAGCTTCTGTTTCTGTAGATGTTGGTTCTTCTATGGGGGCTGCTAAAAGTGGCTTTGCTGAAGTTGAGGCAGGTGGTTCAGCATCCGAGGTTAAAAGTGAAGCGATCGGTGCAGCAGCATTCCCGGTTTGGACAATCTGTTCTGCCAGGTGTTGAAGTTGCTCAATCGAGTAAATCGTTGCCAGAGCTGGATGATCAATCAGTTCATCATGAGCTTCTGGATCACTCTGAGCTTGAGGAACGTCGGATACTGCTGCTGACACTGGAGCGATCGCGGGTTCTGACTCCGGGGGTTTGGGATTGACCTCTACCGCAGCGACTTCAGGTTGCAGTTCAGGCGGGCTGGCGATCGCTTCTGAACTTGGTTCGTCAGCTTCGTTGTCAGTGATTTGTTGCCAGTCGGGTTCCCAATCGTCTCCACCTTCATGCTCTTGCGGCAAAACCTGCATCCGGACAGAATATTGCCAATTTTTGCCGAAAAAATCTGACAAAATATCGCCCGAACAGCGCACCTCCCAGAGACCGGGCTGGAGACGGGTAAACGGAAACACCACCATTAGGCCATCTTGATTGGTGCGGCCCGAACGTTTTTGTAGACGGCGCTTTGGTGGCGTTTCGTCAACCGTTTGATGCATAATCCGCACGTCAACGCTCGTATTGGCGCGGCTAGAACGAGCCACCACCCGATAGCGCCCCTCTAGAATTTCCACATCCGGTGATTCCAAAGGCAGCCAGGAGCGATCGCCCTCTTTTTGCAGTAGAAATTCCCAATATTCCATCTCAACCCTCACCCCAGGGACAGCGGCCCAGAGAGAGCAGCTGTTTCGGCATCAATCCGTTGGCTTTGGTTTTTAGTCTATCCCACTCGCACCGCTTCAGATTGGCTCTCGCGAATTTTTGTCTTCAGGGAGGCGATCGCTGGGTGAGTTGGGCAAAGACTCACCATTCTCATAGGCGCGATCGCCCAGAGATTCTCTAGCATCCTCATCTCCTAAAGGATTCGCTCGATACATAGAAGGCGGCTCTAGCGGCGGTCTAGAGGGTGGTGGCAATCGGCCCGCAGAACGACGGGTTGCTGGGGGAGCGCTGCGGGTAAATGTCTTCCAAGCAACGCGCACGCCTGTCATCAAACTACGAGTTGTCGATTGAGCCTTCTGAGCTTGCTGCCTCACCCCATCTAAGCTTTGGTCAACTTGTTTTACAACTTGCCCCGCGCTCTTGACCCCCTCGCTCATGTCGTCTGTGAGGTCGCTGATTTCTAAACCAGTCAGCCGGATTGACTCCAAAGTCGGTGGCAATTCTCGCGAGAGCGTATCAAACAATTTTTCGGCACTCCGAGCCGCCCGCGCCAGTTCTTGCAGGGCAGGGATGGCAACTACTAATACAGCCGTCAGACTCACTGCCACCAAGAGAATCGAAAGCCCTAACCAAAAAACGGGATCCATCAGCCGACTCTGCTCACTTGCGTAGGTTAGTGAATCTGATTCAGGGCATCCGGCACAGAGGGACTGGGTTCGCTCGGATCTTCAGCTTGAGTGAGTACCTGTTGCTCTCGCTGTGTTGCTTCTACACCCGCAGCGATCGCCTCTTTCAGCCGCCCCAATGTTTCATCCCAGCGCCGCAACGCCGACTCTGACAATCGATCGGCTTGTAACTGCACACTCGTCGATAGATCTTCTGCTAGTTCTGGTAATGCATCCGCTGATTTTTTAAGCAGTTGCCGAGTTTCACGTCCAGTGCGAGGTGCTACTAATAACCCTGCCACAGTCCCGACTGCTGCGCCTAGCAACAAACCTCCGACAAACACTCCCGAACGATTATTGGACATTGCTTAACTTCTACCTTCTAATTTATGCACTTACTCATAGCGTGGGTTTTGATGATAGCTCGTCAGCCCACGGTTGTTCACAATAAAGTTAAATGTTCCACTACACATTAATCGATCTCAGGGCTCTGCGGCAGTAGGTGAGACCAATTTATGAAGTGGGCCAGTTCTGCTTTGCTAACGGAGGCGACGGGTTGAACGTAAGCGCCGCGATCGCAGGGTAGAACGCCAAACCCCCTGACCAAAACTCACCAACGCTAGTATCTGTTGTACTTTTTGCAATTGCATTGTCAAACGTTGATATTGTTGGCGCAAAGCATACGTCCCTTTCTGTCCTTGCAAAATCGCTGGGGGTGCTCCATACAGAACTGCATGGGTGTCACGTTCATAAGTGGTCAAGGCATCGGCAACGTTTGCCAAGGTACGACGCAGTTGCCAAATCTGCCAAGCACTGTATAGACAAAACAAGCTGATCAATAAGTTCATCACTAAGACGGGAATGAGCATGTCACAGCCTCAATAACCGGATTTAAAACTTGCATTAAAGCTAAAAACGGGTCTTGGAGAATTTGGATGCTCCTTGCCAACAAGCAGTCTTGCCCAATCCTAATACATAGAACCGTGAGCGATCGTTCGCTCTGAACTCGGATTTATAAACATTTAAGGATTAGCTCAAGTGGCGATCGCATCTGGGGTTTGCTCTTTTGAGCTGATGGCGATCGCCTCTCCTTTGAGGGCTCAATCTCTGGCAAGACAAAAACTCCTCCTAAAATCGACCTAAGCAAGCGGTATCTAACACTGGCTTCAGCCTTGAGCTATCACTGGGTTACTAAGTAGGCCCCCTTTGATTGTGTTCTGAAACGTTCTGATATTTGCTTGCCCACAATCGCTCGCAGGATGCATATCTATGGTTCAATCCGCTTCCGCGTCTGTGTTATACGTCAATGCTGCAACTGGCAATGATGCTGCGGTCGGTAGTCAGTCTGCCCCGTTCAAAACGATCGCTCGCGCCCTCCAACAAGCTCGTGCGGGCACCACAGTACAAATCGCCCCCGGCACTTATAACGCTGCCAATGGTGAAACCTTTCCTTTGTTGGTGCCTTCTGGGGTAAATCTGGTTGGTAATGAATCGAATAAAGGCAACGGCATTTTGATTGAAGGCAGTGGTGAATATATCAGCCCCACTTTTGCCCGTCAAAATATTACGCTGCGCTTAGAAAATAACGCCCAAATTCGAGGGGTTACTGTTACCAATCGGGCACAACGGGGCACAGCCATTTGGATTGAATCTACAGCCCCAACCATTGCAAATAGTACATTTACAAATTGCACGCGTGAAGGCATTTTTGCGACCGGAACCGCGAACCCAGCTATTTTAGACAATGTATTTTTGCAAAACGCTGCGAGCGGTATTTCTGTCGTACGAAATGCAAAAGGTGAAATTCGCCGGAATGTTTGCCAAAAAACAGGTTACGGTATTGCGATCGGCGATAATTCGGCACCCTTAGTAGCTGACAATCGCATTTTTGAAAATCGATCTGGCATTGTGCTTTCGGGTGACGCTCGTCCTGTTTTGCGCAACAACCTGATTGAGAAAAATACTAGTGATGGGCTAGTTGTGATTAATAACTCTTTGCCCGACCTGGGTAAGAGTCAAGATCCAGGTGGAAACATCTTTAAAGACAACGGTAGTTTTGACCTGCAAAATGCTACAAAAACTATTTTAATTTCGGTTGGAAATCAATTAAATCCAACTCGCGTACAAGGGCAAATCAACTTTGTAGCCAGCGAAGTGCCTGCCCCTACTCCCACGCCTACACCTGGCCCTGCACCCACGCCTACACCTACCCCGATCCCTACCCCCATTCCCACTCCCACGCCTGTTCCCACTCCCATTCCCACGCCTACACCTGTTCCGACTCCGACACCTATCCCTACGCCGACTCCCGTTCCTACCCCGGCACCCGTTCCGACACCCACGCCGACTCCTGGGAGTTTGAGCGATATTACCGGGCATTGGGCAGAAGGCTTTATTCGGGGTCTGGTAAATCGAGGGGTGATTAGCGGCTTTCCTGATGGCACCTTTAAACCAGAGGCAAATATTACCCGCGCCCAATACGCAGCTGCGATCGCCAAAGCCTTTAATCTGCCCAACCAACGAGAAACTCCTAATTTCTCAGATATCGCCGCCGATTTTTGGGGACGTGCTGCTATTCTCAAAGCGGCGCAAATGGGCTTTATTTCTGGCTTCCCCGACAATACCTTCCGCCCGGATCAAAATCTGACTCGGGTGCAGGCGATCGTTTCTTTAATCAGCGGTTTAGGCTTTACGGGCGGTAATGCCAGTGTGCTGACGGTCTATAGCGATCGCGCCCAGATTCCGAGCTACGCCACCGATGAAGTTGCCACCGCCACGCAGCGCCGTATGGTGGTCAACCATCCTCAGGTAGGCCAGCTAGAGCCGATGCAAGATATCACGCGGGCTGAAGTCGCGGCTCTGATTTATCAAGCTTTGGTCGCCAGAGGAGAAGCCACTGCGATCGCCTCAGCCTTCATTGTCAACCCCGATCAATCTCCTGCTTCCTTTACTGATATTCAAGGCCACTGGGCGGCTGACTTTATTCGAGCTTTGGGCACTCAAGGCTTAATTAGTGGGTTTGCTGATGGTAGCTTCAAACCCGACACGCCAATGACGCGTGCCCAGTATGCAGCCTTAATTGTCAAAGCCCTCAATCCCCCTGCCAAACGAGTCGCGACGAGCTTTAGTGATATTGCTGCCGATTTTTGGGGTGCAGCCGCTATTCAGCAAGCCTATCGGGGCGAATTTCTTTCGGGCTTCCCTGATAATAGTTTCCGACCCAATGACAATGTGTTGCGAGTTCAAGTGCTGGTGTCCTTGGTCAATGGACTAGGGCTAAGCGGGGGTGACGAAGCTGTGCTGAGTGTCTACAGTGACCAAAACTCAATTCCTCCTTATGCCCGCAGTGCTGTCGCGACTGCAACTCGACGGCGGCTGGTGGTTAACTTCCCAACGGTGGGCCAACTCAACCCAAACCGAGAGACTACACGAGCTGAGGTGACTGCCATGGTATATCAAGCTCTGGTGAATGCAGGGCGATCGCCAGCAATTAATTCACCATACATCGTCTCGGCTTAGTTACTGTTCCAGGTAGTACAACATCAGTTGGGGGGTCTCAGCGATCGCCCAACTGTCCATTATGATGAAGAACAGTTAATGATCACTTTACAAAGTCTGACTCCAGAATCATGGCTCAAATTCAATTCTCCAGAGGCATTAATGAGGATGCTGTGCCCGACGTGCGGTTGACTCGTTCCCGCGACGGTAGCAACGGAACCGCAACCTTTTATTTTGAACAACCTAAGGCATTGAGTGCAGCCAGCACCGAAGAAATTACAGGCATGTATATGATTGACGAAGAGGGAGAAATCTCGACTCGTGAAGTGAAAGCCAAATTTGTGAATGGTCAACCCGAAGCACTCGAAGCCTTCTATCTGATGAAATCACAGGCAGAGTGGGATCGGTTTATGCGCTTCATGGAACGCTATGCGGCGGAGCACGACCTCGGCTTCACGAAGTCCTAACGTCTTTCTCATATCGCTTCTGAAACCCTCCAATCTGTACCCTTGGCTCGGCGACCTCAAAAGGCACGCCAGAGTTGAGGGGATTGTTGTTCTGAGTGCGGTTTAATTGATAGGAGCGCAGTTAAATATCCCTCTTTTATGGCTCACTATCCTCATCCCGATGCTTCCAAAACGACGATTAGCTGTGCGATCGTCACCGTTAGTGATACTCGTTCTTGGGAGAGCGATCGCAACGGTCAAATTATTCAGCAGTTATTGCTAGCTGCAGGTCATGCGATCAATCAATACCAAATTGTCAAGGATGAGCCAGCGCAAATTCAGACGCAACTACAAATTCTTGGTCAAATCCCTCAAGTGCAAGCCGTGATCTTTAATGGTGGCACCGGGATTGCTCCCCGCGACACAACTTATGATGCCTTAGAGCAACTCTTAGAAAAAACGCTACCGGGGTTTGGTGAGTTGTTTCGCTGGTTGAGCTATCAAGAAATTGGATCGCGAGCTATGGCATCACGGGCGATCGCAGGCGTTTACCAATCGAAACTAGTTTTCTCAATTCCCGGCTCTACCAATGCTGTGACCCTAGCCATGCAAAGCCTAATCTTGCCCGAACTGGTACATCTTGTTAATCAGCTCACGATAAAACCCTGAGAACTACAGACGGCTCTCAGGGCTTGTCTACCTTAGATGGCTAGAAAAGTATCGGTTC
>CBIHQL010000240.1:0-6728 GCA_966211855.1 uncultured bacterium | reverse complement strand
CACCTCGCTGGTTGGCACGCCCAACGCTTCACGCCGCTGAATGAGCCGCTCTTGGCAAGATTGGCTCGACTGAATGACCTGAGGTACTTGGAGTTGCTTGACCCAAGCAAGTAGTTGCGGCTTTAACCAAGCGCCCACTCCTAAGATCAGCAGTGAGGCGATCCCCAGCACCAGTAGCCGTTTGAGGATGTACCATAGTGGCTTTATCACGAAGGTATGGATGGGCCGAAGCACGAGCATCGACACCATTTTGCCTAGAAATCTAAGCGGGGCTGAGAAGGGGGTAGGAGTTGGCTGAGGTGCAATCGGTAACGGGGCAGCTTGCTGGTTGGGGTGGGCAACCGGAGCCGGAGGTGGTGGAGAGGCTGGCTTGGCAAAGTTGGCAACGGGAGCAGGGGCTGGTTGAGGACGATAGATCGGAGCCACAACCAAGGTTTTAACCTCAGACGTTGAGCCAGCAGGAGGTGTAGGAACGGCAGATCGACCCAAACGTGCGATCGCCCGAGTTTTGCTGGAAGGAGCTTGGTTGGGTTTCTGAGCAAAGGCTTGCAAGGCTTGTTGAACTTCTTGAGCCGACTGGTAGCGATCGCTGACAGCCTCAGCTAATAGGCGATCGAGAATGCCTGCAAAAGTAGGATGCAGTTTGGCTTCCTGTTGCCAGCACCAAGCATGGCGATCAATGTCATACAAGGCTAGGGGGCTTTTCCCAGTCAAAAGCACAATTGCTGTAATGGCTAAAGCATACAAATCACTAGCTGGATATGCCTTACCGTGCTTTTGCTCAGGAGGGGTATACCCTTGTTTAGCGAGTTGCGTGGGGACGGGTTGATGAGTTAATTGACGTACAGCAGAGGCCGCAATTTGCTTCACCCCACCAAAGTCAATTAAAACTGGTTTGCCCGTTGAGCGCTGTTGAATCAAGTTGTCGGGGGCAATATCACGATGAATAACGCCCTGACGGTGGATGTAGTCTAAGACAGGCAGCAGGTCTAGAAGCAGCCCTAACACTTCTACTTCGGTAAACCGCTTTCCTTGCTCTACTAGCTCAGCATAGGTCGGCCCTTCAATGTACTGCTGCACCAAAAACACGCAGTCTTCGCCATCTATCTGGGTTTGCAGGAGTTCGCGAAATTCTGGAATTTGGGGATGCTGGAGCTGATACAAAACCCCGGCTTCTCGCTGAAACAACTCCACGGCCTTTTGTAGAGCTGCGCTACCTTTGACTTGCGGGGCAAACTCTTTGAGCACACAGCGCTCATTAAATCGGTTGAGGTTTTCAGCCAAATAAACTCGCCCAAAGCCCCCCTGACCCAGCATGGCAATGACTTTGTAGCGTTTTTCTAGAATCAAGCCTAGGGGCAGCGGAGTTACGTGTGGCATGGACTGAGCGGACTGATCATCCAGAAGTTAAACCAGAATCCTATTGTCCTATTACAAAGGCGATCGCGCCAATCCCGTACAAAACCCGCGTTGGTTCCCCCGTTAGACAGACCTAGTCGTTTTTCGGTACGTTTCATTAGTTAGAGGTATCAGAGGCGATCGCTACGTAGGATGAAGCATAAGGCTTAGACGTGTGAAAACGGCACGATAGAACTCAAGACTTTAAATTGAGGAGATCCGGATGAAAGTACCTTTAGAAGTGACCTACCGCGACGTTGATAAAACAGTTGCCCTTGAAACTTTAGTCAATGAAAAAATGGCAAAGCTAGAGCGGCTTTGTGACTACATGGGTAGCTGTCAGATCGCGATTGAAAAAATCAACGATCGCCCACGGGCAGGTTCTCCTTATCGGGTCAGAATTGACATCACCGTTCCGCCAGGTCACGAAATTGTTGCAGACAGCCACCCAAACGAAAGTACCCAGTATGTAGAAGTAGATACTGTGATTCGGGATGCCTTTAGCATGGCTGAGCGCCAGTTGAAGGAGTTAACTCGTCGCCAGCGCGAAAATGATAAGTCGAGGACACACGAAGCCCAGGACACAACAGCACTCGTGGCTAAGTTATTTCCCGAAGAAGGCTATGGCTTTTTGAAGACCTTAGATGGAGAAGATATCTATTTTCACCGTAATAGTGTTCTCCATGACGACTTCGATCGCCTAGAAATTGGTACAGGAGTCCGCTTTTTTGCCCATGAAGGAGATGAAGGCCCACAAGCCAGCACGGTACAAATTGTTGATAAACCGGGTGCTCGTACTGGCAAGTCAGATCATCCTATCGTTGAACCCCCACTAGGGTGGGAATAGGAGATGCTCCGAAGGCTATGAACAAACCAAAATTTCATGATCAAGAATCTCTCTCAGATACAGCAACTCAGTTAGGGCAACAGGCTCTAGCACAGGGACTGATCGATAGTTTTGTAGTGCATCATTTTCGGGATAGCCGCCAATTTTATATCCCAAATGAGCAAGATTCAGAACCGCTCACTCCTGAGGAAGCCTATCTGTACTTGCAACGGATGATTGAGCAGGCTAGCTGAACCTGACTCTCCTACCTAACGTGAGTTCTGTTGCCCTCCCTTTTCTTATCCAGAACTCACGTTAGTTGATGTACAAAGTTGCTAAAAGTGTATATTCTCCAGAAGAAGCAAGATTTGCAAGACTTAACAGTCTCAGCTCAAGAGATTTTTCGGCCCAAAATGGTGCGGTGGCGAGGATCACTAGCTACCGTTGCTAGATGCTGAAACCCAGCAGTTTGCAGGGCTGCTTCAATATCAAAGGTGTAGTAGTCATCTGACCAAGGCTCAGTACTCTTCATCAAGGTGAACAAGACAGGTGGGAGATTTTGAATCACGGGCGATCGCGGATTGTTGTCTACAATTGCTAGGTGTCCTCCACTGCGTAACAAGCGCATTGCTTCTTGAAAAATTGCTGTGGTTGCCTGACGGGGAAGTTCGTGTGCAACAAATTGCAGGGTAATCAAATCAAAAGAAGCATCAGGCAGACCTGTATTTTCAGCTTTTGCATGTAACCATTGAGTAATTTCTCGATCTGTATCTCTTTGCTGCGCCACGGCTAGCATGTAGGGAGAGAGATCGAGACCCACGGTGCGTACAGGCGTTGATTGCTGTGCTTGGTAGTAGCGGTGTAGAGCCAGGGTCGAGATACCAATAGAGCAACCAATATCTAAAATATCTTTTACGGGTTGAGAGATATAGGTGCTCAAGACTTGATGGAAACTACTCCGCAGCCGCTCTTGTGCTGCCTGCCACGTTAAAGATTCTTGAGGCCACACTCGCAGTGCCATTGCATAAGTTGCTGACTCCGCTTCAAAGGCGGCTTGCCAACAGAGATTGCCTTGCTCGTAAGCATGAAAAGGCACCTGATAGTAGTCAGGATACTCGACATCAGATTTGGTCAGGGAAAGCAACCGTTCTTGCACACCTGATGCCAACCATTCTTCATAACGCTGCCGCCAGGGAATACCGTTTTTCTCAGCCGTCTTAATCAAGACTTGCCTTGCCTGCTGCTTCATGACTGCATAGATAGGCTTTGTTTGGATCAATACATTCACACAGCGAGACAGGAGATCGTCACCCGCCCAAGTCGGTTTGTCTTTTTGCAGCATGGTTTAGAGCGCACACATGGGACGCTCCTTATTGTAGAAGGGTGGTGCTCTTCTGTGGCGAGTAGTTAGGGTTTACCGGTGAGTGGCAGGCGATCGCTCTGGGGCGTTTTCAGCCAAGGGTGAAAAGAGTTCGGCCCAATCGAGTGTTGCGGGTCTGCTGCCTTTGTTAATGATTTCAAAGATTTTATTGACAGTGCTGGGCTGGTTTAAACAAGCAACACTCGCTGCCGCCACATCGACTCGGCTGGTCTGCCCCGCCAGGGTATCTCCTGTCGCAATCACAACCCCTTGTTTACCGTTGGTTTTGGCTTTAATCAGGGTATTGAGGTCGTAGGAAGTATAGGGGCCATCAATTAAGCGGCCTGGACGAATGATGGTGTATGGCAACCCCGATTGCTGAATGACGCGCTCTCCCTGCTGTTTAGCATCTAAAACGCCAAATGCATTCAGGAAACTATAGGGTGGCTTGTCTTTATGTTCGACACCGCAGGAAGAAACAAATACAAAGCGCTGCAAATCTGAGGGAGCTGCTTGTACCAGATGAGCCACTCCTTCAGCATCGACTTTGGTAGGGCTATTTTGAGCGATCGCATTGCGGTACTCGGCATCAAAATAGATCTTGCGCCAAGTTTGTAGCCGTTGTAGGGGGTTGAGATCGCCAGGTATCTGGAACTGCCAACGTGCTGAAGGAAAGGCAGTGGTGCCAGTACAACAAATAATGTGGGTGATTCCGGTCATCGCTGCGGGTAACGTTTCGGGTTGGCGGGTATCTCCAACTACAACCTCAACGCGATCGCCAAACATCTGTCGTGCTTTTTCGGGGTTGCGACTCAGCGCTCGGACGCTAAACCCTTGCTCAACTAACTGAGCGACTGTGAGCTGACCCACTCCACCTGTAGCTCCAGCAACCAATACCTTCTCAGACATGTTTCTCTCCTAACGACTCATACTCACAAAACACTGACATCAAGCTTAGCGATTCACACTGCTCATATCAGGGTAGCGATCGCCAACTGCTACGCCTTGAGGAGCCACTTGATTAATCCGGGCCAACTCTTCAGCCGTTAACTTAATCTCTACCGCAGCGGCATTTTCTTCGAGATAGGTACGGCGTTTGGTACCGGGAATTGGTACAAGATCGTCACCTTGAGCGAGTAACCAGGCGATCGCGAGTTGGCTGGGGGTAACTTGCTTTTCGGTAGCGATCGCTTGCACCTGCTCTAAAACTTGCAAATTCTTGGCAAAGTTCTCGCCTTGAAAGCGAGGAGAATAGCGACGATAGTCTTTGGGGTCTAAATCATCTAAGCTTTGAATCTTACCGGAGAGGAACCCGCGACCTAACGGGCTGTAAGCAACAAAGCCAATTCCTAACTCGCGTACCGTTGGCAAAATCTCATCTTCGGGTTCGCGGCTCCAGAGGGAATATTCGGTTTGCAGAGCGGTGATCGGATGCACGGCATGGGCGCGGCGAATTGTGTCTGGGGCAGCTTCAGACATTCCTAAATAACGAACTTTGCCTTGCTCAACTAGCTCAGCCATAGCCCCAATTGTGTCTTCGATTGGCACTTCGGGGTCTACGCGGTGCTGGTAGTAGAGGTCAATATAATCGACTCCAAGGCGTTGCAGCGAGGCATCACAGCACTGACGCACATACTCAGGACGACCATTCACCCCCAAAAACTGCCCATCGGCACTGCGTTGGTTGCCAAACTTAGTCGCTAAAATGACTGAGTCACGGCGATCGCGAATCGCTTTGCCGACTAGTTGCTCGTTAGTAAAGGGGCCATACATATCAGCGGTATCGAGAAAGGTGATCCCCAGTTCTAGGGCTCGGTGAATCGTGGCGATCGATTCTGCTTCGTCGCCTGCACCATAAAATTCTGACATGCCCATACATCCCAACCCGATCGCCGAAACGGTGAGCCCCTGTCTGCCTAAATGTCGAGTTTGCATATCTGCTCTCCTCGCTGTGTATGAGTCTGATGCCTTCGTGGTTAATTTATCAAGTTCGAGTTGGCGTAGCTTCTGTCTGTGTTGGTAGTTTGCTGAGGTGTTTATGTTGTTAGAACTGCCTATGCTGGTCACAAAGCGCTTAGTGGTAAGGCTAGCAACGGTCAGAGATGCGGCGGCGATCGTCGAGTATTACCAAAAAAATCAAGCGTTTCTCGCCCCCTTTGAGCCAGAGCGACCGACTGATTGGCTCACCCAAGTTTTTTGGCAAGCCCAGGCCAAGGGGTCACTTCAAGAATTTCACAGCGATCGCTCTTGTCGGTTGTTTTTATTTCTTGCCGATCGACCCGCAACGGTAATCGGGTGTGTCAACTTTACGCAGTTTGTGCGGGGTGTGTTGCATGGTTGTAGCATGGGATATAGCTTGGCAGAAACCGCTCAGGGCCAGGGGTATATGACCGAAGCGTTGCAAGCAGCAATCCCTTATGTATTTGATACGCTCAAGTTTCATCGGATCGCAGCTAACTATATGCCTCACAACCAGCGTAGTGGCAGAGTTTTAAGGCGGTTAGGCTTCACTGTTGAAGGGTATGCCAGAGATTATTTGATGATCAATGGTCAATGGCAAGATCATATTTTGACGAGTTTAATCAACCCCAACTGGTCCTAAATAAAAAAGCGATCGCGAGTCTACCAGCCCTTGGAGTCGCGATCGCTGAAGAGATTGATAACCTGAGTCCTAGGTTCAATCTGGGGTTGATATTTCTAGAGTAAAAAAAATCACTACTATCGTCCTCACTCTCTCGGCTCACTCGATCGGGTGATTGTGCCAGAAAGTTCTACGAAAAAAATACACCACGTTGAATGGTGTATGGTTGCAATCATTAAGGTGAGCGATCGCGCTATTGTTGCATGGCAGAGCGACCGTGCTTGCCCAATTTGATCAAGACAAAGTAGCACAGTGACGCCATATAAATCAGCAACGCCGTGATTGCTAAGAAGCCGAGAAACTTAGGGGTGGTGTTGGCATGAAAATACTGCTTAAACAGCAATGGTGGATCGAACCAAACCTGGCAGAAGCGGCTGCTAAGTCTGGCTTTAGAAATTGCACAAGGAACAAACGCAGCACTGGCGATCGCTCCTAACGTGCAGTAGACAGTCATCAACCAACGCCACGACGTAAAGATTAGTTTCAGGGGGGAGCGGGGCTGG
>CBIHQL010000239.1:0-6735 GCA_966211855.1 uncultured bacterium | reverse complement strand
TTACCGATCGCTAACCAACAAACGCCTTACGCTTTATATCACTGCCAACCGATTTCGCCTGCATCCATCCAAGAGATGCAGCAAGCGTCGGAGCGCGTCGGGCGGGTGCTGATGAAGTTGTGGTCGGTAATTCGCACCTTAGATGCTGAGACGCTTTTAGATTACGGCTTTCCGCCAGAAACGATTCAGGTGATCCAATACGACCTCCTGCCGCCTTGGTGTATGCGGCTCGACTGGTGCTGGAATGAGCAAACTGGGCAGAAGAAGGTGGTAGAGGCAAATCCCCAAACCCCCAGTTTTTGGTTTGAATGCACTGAGGGTAATCGGCGGGTAGCAGAGCATTTTGGGCTGCAAGATCCGGTACCGGGGACTCAAAATTTGCTGCGAGGTAGTCTCAACGACCATTTGCAACGAGCCGCCGCGCACCTCAACAAACCCCTTAGTGATTGTCGCGTCGCTTTCACGGCGCTGAACAACCCCGAAGATATGGGGACGATGCAGTGGCTCAGTCAGCATTATGCAGGCAAGAGCTTGGTGTTTCCGTTGGAGTATTTGCGAGTTCAAGATGGCGATCGCTTGTTTTACGAACGCAACGGCTCCCCAATCGACATTTTGTTCATGTGGTACCCGCTAGAATGGGCAATTCACGATCAAGACGATGCCGGGAACCCTCTCTGGCCTGCGTTAGAGCAGTTAATTCTAGAGAAGAAAGTTGTGGTTGTGAATTTTGCTTCAGCTTTCTTGCTGCAACCCAAGAGCGTGTTTTCGTTCATCAACGATTTAGGCTATGACTTTTTCGACGATGAAGATGCCGCTACCATCATCGATTATTTTCCCAAAACATCCTTAACCCCAGAACCGATTGGTAGTTCTTATTTTGCCAAGCCAATTTTGGGTCGCCAAGGAGAGGGCGGATTTGCGGTCAACTCAGGTGCGATCGCCACTCGCAGCAGCAACAACGACCCCTGGTACACCGAGCAACCTTACGTCTACCAAGAACTCTTAGATTTTCCCAGAGTTGAGATTGCGGGCGAATCAATGACGGCAGTGTGGGGCGCTTGGCTATATAACGATGGGCGCGATCGCCTAGTGGCAGGGGGCGTGGGAATGCGCGTGTCAGAAGGCGCGATCACCGACGATTATTCTTATTGGTGCCCGGTCGGTTGCCCATAAAAAAAATTCCGCAGAGAGCCACCCCTGCGGACATGTCTGGAACACAAACTTGCTGTCACGAGTTTAATCGATAAAACCCATTAATTCTTGTTCACCTTCAATTTGATCAATTTGATGAACGACAACGGGCCGATGGTTGGGCAGAGAATCTAGCGCTGAGATCTCTAGCTTGCTGACCATGATCGGTCGGTGACCGGGCAACGTACTTGTGTCTACTATCTCTAGGGTGCTGGCAAAAACCGGACGATTTTTATAAAACGTGCCAAATTGGACGATTTCTAGGTCGCTAGAGAAAATAGGCCGCCCGCCCGGTAAATGATCGACATTCGCAATTTTGAGGTGGCTAGGTGCGATAGGACGATTGTTCGGTAAAGGACTTGGCTCATAAGCCTGGATCGCCGTTTCAGTACTCTTTTTGTCTTTTGCGATCGCAGACGAAGTTTTTGCTGGAGTAGGCTCTAATGTCGCAGTCTCACCACTGCTCGATTTCTGCTTACTCGTGCTAGAAGTTTCTGTTGTGCTCATAAGCCGACACCTTTGACTTGTTAACGCAATTTCTTAACAGCCGATCAAGCAATAGACCACAATGGCGCATGGCCTGTGATCTACGCCCCCTGACCCTTTATTGTAGAAGAAAATGCCCCCATCTTAGGTATCGATGCTTAAGCTCCATCCTTACCGGGTAAACCAGCCTTCAATGTTAGCTTGATAGCTGGGGTTTGGATTCGCACAGTCGGCGGTTTTGCAGGGTGCAGCTTGCAGGGTGAAGGTGCGATCGCCCGTCCACTTAAAACTGGCTAAATCCGCTGTAAATGTTAGCTCATCAGACATTGCCGATGTCCCGGTTGGCAACTCAACGGCGACCATCCAAGTGGCCCCTTCCATCTGCTCAGCTAGCACTGCATAGCGTTCATCGGCTGACCACTGCACCCAGTCACGACCACCGTATTTCGCCACATCGACCTTTTTCGCGGTCTTCTCAGTGCGATCAACCAGATACACTGCCCAGCACAGGCCATCGCGATCGCACGCCTTAAAGAAGTTGTAGCGACCAGAAGGCGATGTTGGGGAAACAATGAGTTGCAACGCCTCAGTTACAGAGCCATCACTGCTATAGCTAACTGGAATGGTTGGTAGTAAAACCTTTCCTTGGTAGGATAAGCTGCCCTGCTCGGTCAATTGAAGTTCCTGAGCCGATTGCCCTCGATTGATCTGCGTCCAGGTTTGCCCACCGACTGCCTTAGAGCTAGAAATGGGGGTACTGGTGGGCTGATTAGCACTGGGCTGAACTGTAGCAGGATTGGGCGAACTGTTGGAGATGGTAGAGCTGCGATCGCTACTATTTAGTGCGTTTGTTGTGGGTTTAGAACAAGCTCCCAAGCTAACACTCAAGCCTAGGCAAAGGAGAGATAGAGAGAACCAAATCTGCTGTTGTGCCTTCTGAAAAACTGCCATCTCTATTTCTCCGTAATGCTTCTCTTATGAGATACACTGCCTTTCTCATAGTTTCCGATGTTTAGCAAGCTGCTTGTAAAATGACGGGTAACAAGGATTTTGAGCGATCGCATGGATATTTACGAAATTCTCAAGCAAACGCAACGGCAGCGAATCAGTGATGGAGCGAGCGCGCCGATTTTGACAGGATGTGAGGCGGCTTCTCAACAGTTGATTTTGCTTTGGCCTCAACTTGGAGATTTCGACAGCTTGGAATATGCTTGGTGGCTGCAACGAGAGAGCAATAAAATCCAAGCTCAAGGAATTGTGGTGCGGGCTGTGGGGATTGGCGATCGCGCTTCCGGGCAGAAGTTTTGTGATTTCACAGGCTTTCCCGCAGATCAGTTGTTTGTCGATCCAAACGCAGAACTGCACCGTCAACTCAATCTTTATTCCGGGCTATCCTTCAAAGTTCCTAGTCTCTCTGCCTCTCAAAATGCTTGGGTCAACTTGATGTTGATGTGTGCGGGAATTGGTAGCCCTGGCACTTTAGCAGAGGTCTTCCGGGGATATCGGGGCGATCGCAAGGCTCCACAATTGATTGCTGATGAGGAGACTGTAGAAGCGAAACCTCTCCCTCCTTTGCAAGGCTCCTTTTTCAATCTCGCAGGTGGAAAAGGCTTTCAACGCCCTTTTGAACTGGCGACGCTACGTTTGCGGAATATGACTGAGGTGCTAAGCAATTGGAAAACCTATGTGCCTGATGCCTCTTACATGACACAACGGGGTGGCACGTTTCTCTTTGATGCTCAGGGAACATTACTCTACGAACATCGCGATCGCGGTATCCTCGGCTTCGCAGCAAATATGAGCAATCCGCTGTCATTTTTGAATGATGAGAAAAATTAATTTCTTGTTCCTGTCTACTACCGCTGCAAGGTAATCATTGAGGTGTTTTGAAGGAGTGGAACAAGCCATTCATGAATTTGCTTAGCTATTTTGAAGCGCTAACTCACACTCTAGTTGTTGGTGTGCCAGTCTAGATGTAGAAATATACCTGCTTGGACGCGATAATTTTTTGACTCTTCCAAGTTCGATCGCCTTACTCAACCAGTCCCCAGTTAGTTTTTTAGGCAATGAAAACATTTCGGCAAGTTCGTCCTTAGTACGTTCTTCCATAAGAGCATCCTCAATATACGGCAGTAAAATATAAAATGCATCGTAAGAGGGACAGCTTTTGGGTTCAAGCTCGCTCTTGTTAAGTTTCGTTTCCGCTTTAAGGTAGTCAGGACTTTCAGTATAGACAATTTCTATTTCATTGTTATTTTTACCGAAATTATCTTCTGGTATGGATTTCTCTTCTGTGGATTCCCATATGCTTAAGGAAAGCTCTTTTTGTTTTTCAGTTAAAGTTTTGGGACTCCTAGAGCTAGTTAGTTCTAAGTTTGAAAATTGATATGAGTTTAAATCTGCTTCTGTAGGGGTGCTCAACTGCAAGGCGATATTGTACAGAAATCTGAAGACCTCGTTATAAGTTTGTTTCCCGACTCCTTCTAAACGCCGTAAGTTTCTAAAGCGGTTTAGCGGCAATGCACTTGCTATTTTGCTAACGATATCAGAGCGAATTCCAAGCTCTGAAGCCCAAGAAAAGATGTGATCATTATTTATAAGATCAACCATAATACCTTCTATGCCAGAAGCTTTTGTCTCTTGATCTAAGCAAATATAAACATTAATATCTAGATCCTTTAAATACTTTTCCATTAAAGGACGAACTTGGTTCCAATCTAATCCACCTCTATCACATCCTAATTTTGGAAATGCAATTGAAGTAACATTTCCTTTTTTATACCTGGCTGCAAAATATTCAAGCCCTTGTTGTATCCATTCAATCTTGGAAGGATGCTTCCAATGGTTTTTGGTGGGAAAGTTTAAAATTAAAGGGCTTTCATAGCCTTTGTAAATGTAAGGTTTGCCTGGCGTAACTCTACGCTGTCTACAGCGTTCTGCGTAATCTTTTTCCATCGCTGGAAAACGTAACTGAAATTCTAACGCAAGGCCAGCACCCATAACGCCAACACAGTTAACTGGATTGACAATTGTTTGTGCTCCGACATTAAAAACTGTGGTTTCAGTATAGGTAAGCATATAGTTTCCTAGAAAAATAAATCTGGCTTGATCATCCCTTGTATATGTGTGCCCTCTTTTATCTTAATGATGTTCTCTCTGTGTTTACTAGAGCGACAGAATATAAATAAGATCTTCTCTATTGATATCTTGGCAGGAACAAGAACTTCAGCACATTTTATCCGTTTACCATTTTCAAAGTTAGACCAGCTCTCGGCATGAATTATATCCCAGGGCAATTGCCCCAACATTTCAACCCCTCGGTAAAAATAAGTATCACGAGCTGCGGCATTTCCATCGGTAAAGCAAACATCGGGCTCTAATAAAAGTTTTGGATCAATGCCTAAAATGATAATGTCATCTTGCAGCTCCCGTCTCCTATATAACATCGGATTTCGAGGCGAGAAGTAAAGTGGTACATAGCTATGTAGTGCCTTACCGTAAAATGGATCTTTAAGATTAAACCTCAAGTCTTGTACATGTGGATCTGAAATGTCGGTATGTACGAGCTTTTGCTTATGAGCCTCTTCATGAGACAGTAGTCCATTTTTAAGGATTGAAGTGAGATTTTCAATCGCTGTCATATGGTACAGATAGTCAATTCTATATTCTTGTAAGTAATCCACAATTTCTTGAAGGCCTAATGAACGTCGAATAGGTTGGTATGTGGCATGGGCTCATGTTCTGAGGGACTACAATACTGCTGCACCCACCTCCTACTTGATCGGTAACCAATCACCATATCGGTATTCCAATTATTCCCAGACATAAAATAAATTCTTAATTTGGTTCTTAATTTGGCGATCGCTTCTCCCATCCTCCTTTCTTCCCAAACAACGAAAGTTTTGGCTTAGCATAGGCGATAGGAGCAATGGTTGAGGTGAGCGTGACGACTTCTTTGCCTTGGCATCAACGGGTTGGCAATCAGCGAGATTGGGTTTGGCGGGGGTGGCAAACTCGCTATACCTACCTGCGGGCTGTGAGTCGCGATCGCAAACCGCCGTTACTGCTGCTACATGGGTTCGGGGCTTCGATTGGGCACTGGCGACAAAACTTAGAAGTGCTCAGCCAATCTCATACTGTCTATGCCTTGGATATGTTGGGGTTTGGCGCATCTGAGAAAGCATCAGCCAACTACAGTGCAGCCTTGTGGGTTGAGCAGATTTACGACTTTTGGCAAACCTTTATTCGGCAGCCTGTGGTGTTGATCGGCAATTCGATTGGGTCGCTGATTTGTTTAGCAGTCGCTCAGGCTCACCCTGAAATGGTCGCCGGGATTGCCATGCTCAGCTTGCCTGACCCTTCAGTGCGCGAAGAAATGGTGCCGAAATTTTTGCTACCTGCGATCGCCACCATTGAAGGGTGGTTTACCTCACCGTTTTTACTCAAAGCGGTGTTTCGGATTGTCCGCCGTCCGCAAGTTGTGCGACCTTGGGCGAGAATTGCCTACGCCAACCCAGAAGCCGTTACAGATGAGTTGGTTGATATCTTGGTGGGGCCAGCTCAAGACCGAGGCTCGGCGCAAGCATTTTCGGCAATTCTCAAAGCGATGACCAGTGCCAAGTTTGGGCCGAGAGTGAAGGACGTGCTGCCTACGCTGCAAATACCGCTGCTGCTAATTTGGGGTCGCCAAGACCGGATGATCCCCTACAGCCAAGCCGAGCAGTTTATTCGCTACAATCCGCAGCTTCAGTTTGTTGAAATTGAGCAAGCAGGTCACTGCCCACATGACGAAGCCCCGGATGAGGTGAATCAAATCTTACTCGACTGGGTGAGTGGTTGGGGCAAACCCACAGTAGATCCGTCGGTGCTTTCAACGCTCAGCAGTTCTTAAGCAACAAAAAAGCCCTACTGCAATCAGTAGAGCTAAATTTTAGGAGAGAAAAGTCCATCGGGAATTGCGAAACAGCCTTAGCCAATGCTGACCTGATTGGTTTCTACTGAGGTTGCTCCATTCACACTTTTAGCCACCGACACCATCCGATCTAGAATGTCCTGGCT
>CBIHQL010000238.1:0-6739 GCA_966211855.1 uncultured bacterium | reverse complement strand
TCAAATTGAATTTTCTGGCAACTTGCTTAGTGAATGGAATCTTTGCTCAATCTAGAAATGTCGGAGGGTCGCGATCGCAGTTGTTAAAACTTATATAAAAGTTATATTACTTTGCGCAAACTTTTGATGATCTTGGTACACTCCCCCAAGAGGGGTCACGGGTTATGATTGTGGCACTATCCTTGACAACCGATGCCGTTGTCAGGTGTTAATAGTTAGTTGCTTGCCGCTGGGGAAGTGGACCGTGCGCATTCCGCTCGATTACTACCGAATTTTAGGCCTACCCATTCAGGCCACTGCTGAACAGTTGCAACAGGCTCATCGCGATCGCGCCTTGCAACTTCCTCGGCGTGAGTATTCTGAAGCAGCGATCGCCGCCCGGAAGCAGCTGCTCGACGAAGCTTATGCAGTGCTGTCTGATCCAGACCAGCGCCAAACTTACGATTCTAGTTTTTTAGCCAAAACCTACGATCTAGAACCAGAATCGTCAGGTGTCACCACCAAAGTGATGGTGGGTGAGGCTGGAGATCAGGCTAGTGACTTGTACGCACCCAGCATTGATATCCAAGACGATCAACTTGTAGGGGCGCTGCTGATCTTTTTGGAGTTGGGTGAGTATGAGTTAGTGCTCAAGCTGGGGCGCAACTACCTGACCCGCAGAAACAGCGTCAAGAGTGGGGCCTTTGGGGAACCTGATATTGCCTTCACCGATATTGTGTTGACCGTGGCTCTGGCTTGTCTAGAGTTAGGTCGTGAGCAGTGGCAACAAGGTCAATATGAAAACGCTGCTGAATCTTTAGAAGCAGGTCAAGAGCTGTTGTTGCGCGAGGGCTTATTTGCCTCAGTGCGAGGGGAAATTCAGTCTGACCTGTATAAGCTGCGGCCTTATCGAGTTTTAGAACTGCTGGCCTTGCCTGAAGACAGCACTAATGAGCGCCGTCAAGGTTTACGCCTGTTACGCGAAATGCTGCAAGAGCGGGGCGGGATTGATGGCACAGGCACTGATCAATCGGGCTTAAATATTGACGATTTTCTGCGGTTTATTCAGCAACTGCGGGGTTATCTAACGGCGGCTGAGCAGCAAACGTTATTTGAAGAAGAAGCGCGGCGGCCCTCAGCAGTAGCCACCTATCTGGCAGTTTATGCTCTGCTAGCGCGAGGCTTTGCCCAACGAGAACCTGCCTTAATTCGGCGGGCCAAGTCAATGTTGGTGCGTCTAGGCGTGCGGCAAGATGTACACCTAGAGCAGGGGGTGTGTGCGCTGCTGCTAGGGCAAACTGAAGAAGCGAGTCGTGCTTTAGAGTTGAGCCACGAAGTTGAGCCGATCGCCTATATTCGTGAAAACTCGCAAGGATCGCCCGATCTGTTACCAGGCTTGTGCTTGTATAGCGAGCGTTGGCTGCAAGAAGAAGTTTTTCCGCATTTTCGAGATTTGTCACAGCAGCAAGTTTCGCTGAAAGACTACTTTGCCGATGAGCAAGTCCAGGCTTATCTCGAAGAGTTACCGAATGAAGATCCGGTTGAAAAAAACAATGCCGGAGCCACATCGCGATCGCACTCTAGTAACGGTGCAACTGCGGCATCAACAGCCAACTCGGCTGGGTCTTGGCGAGACTTAAACACCTATAGCGCTGCCCACTCAGCTACCACTCGTCTGCAACCTGATTCTGATCCAGCGATCGCCCCCCCGACCCGTACACCTGAACCTCCGGCGGCTCCTCTAGAACGAACGGTGGCTCAAACCAGCGTTAGCGTGCCCGCCCCAATCAGAACTCCAGGTGATGAACCGATCTCTGTGGTGCCATCGCGAGAACCGAGCCCCAGTACAGTCCGGCGATCGCCCACCCGAGATTCCAACGGCTCAATACGCGATCGCGGCGATCGATATCGGGGGCAAGTTGCGAATGGTTTTCGGGTTCCTGATGCTGAAGACCTACCGCCCCGTCGTTCTGGCAGCAGCGCCCCAGCCTCAGAGAAAAAACCGCAACTGTTGGTGATTCTGCTTGGGCTTTTAGGTCTAGGAATTTTGGGATACCTGACGACTAAAGTTTTTACCTGGGTTGCGGCCTCACTGCAAGGGCCAGCGGTTCCTGCCTTAGAAGCCGATCAACCAATGGTGCAGTTGTCGCGTCCACCCGTTACCATTCCTGCTTCTGGTGCCACAGCAGAGACTTCGTCTGGCCCCCTGACTCAAGAATCTGCTCAGCAAATTATCCAAACTTGGTTGACTGCTAAAGCGGAGGCACTCGGCGCTAATCACCAAGTCGATAAGTTGAATCAAATTTTGGCAAATCCGGCGCTCTCAGAATGGCAAGAATTGGCAGAAGATGCCAAACAAAGCAATTCTTATCGCCGATACCAACACAGCATCAAAGCCGTGAACTCAGTACAAATGAGTGATGTTGATGCCAATCAAGCCCGAATCGAAGCTGAAGTGAGTGAAGCGGCAGAATTTTATGTCAACGGGCAGGTAGATGCTGAGTCTTCGTACAACAACGATAGCTTGCGGGTGCGCTATGATTTGGTGCGTCAAAATGGTCAATGGCGCATTCAAGCTATGGATGTGCTGCAATAACAAGCAACTAAGGTGAGCGATCGCTGTTGGGTCAGGGCTAAAAGGTGTCAAACCTTGAGGCAGCAAAGTGTCACAGAATATACATTTATTTTGTATGCCTCTGCTACTCACAGAATCCAATGGTAAGATCGGCCTGGATGCCCCAAAACCAACCGCAGCAAAGTAACCACCATGTTATCGCTAGAAGCCACGAGAACACGGCCCAGCTTAAAGTTAGGGCGGGTTTTGCTTGTCGAAGATGAAGAACTGATTCGCGAAACGGTTGCTCTAGCGCTGAGTGATGAAGGGTACGAAGTTCTGGTTGCTGAGGATGGTCGTAGCGTTTTAGACCTAACCCTTAAGTCTGAAGAAAATCCCGAAGGGAATATTGCTCAATTCGATTTGATTATTCTCGATTTGATGCTGCCCTACATCAATGGGCTAGACCTGTGTCGCTTGATTCGGCATGAAGGTAATAGTGTGCCGATTTTAATGCTAAGCGCCAAAGGTAGCGAGACCGATCGCGTGGTAGGTCTAGAAGTGGGGGCAGATGATTACCTGACCAAACCCTTCGGGATGCGAGAGTTGATTGCGCGTTGTCGAGCTTTGTTACGCCGACATCGTCATGCTCAACCCAGCTCAGATGAGTCAGTGCTGCGGTTTCAAGACATTACCTTATCTTCGCAAGAGTGCCGAGTCATGGTGCGTGGCGAAGAAATTAATTTGTCGCCCAAAGAGTTTCGGATTTTGGAGTTATTCATGAGCCATCCCCGGCGGGTGTGGTCGCGTGAGCAACTGATTGAGCGGGTGTGGGGGCCGGACTTTATGGGAGATAGTAAAACCGTGGATGTGCATATCCGCTGGTTGCGAGAGAAACTAGAGCTTGATCCCAGTCATCCTGAATATTTACTGACTGTGCGGGGATTTGGTTATCGGTTTGGTTAAGTTGGCGATCGCGCCCATGACTGCCTAATTCCATCATTAATGCCACATTGTGCAATTTCTGGGATTTCTGGTTGGGTTGACCCTGGGTTTAGTGTTGCTCGCCTTGTACCGGGCGCGGTTGAACGCTAAGCTCAAAAATCTAGTGCAAGATCTCCAGTTAGAAGTTTTAGAGTTTCCGTTATCCTTTGCCTCGCGTCTGGCGTTGGCGATCGCCGCTCAAAAACAACGTTGCTACCAACTAGAACGCCAGCAAGAAACGTGGCAACAAGTTTTGTTTGCAGCCCCTGTGGGATACCTGCAAGTAGATGAAGATAATCAACTGATTTGGTGTAATCAACAAGCCCGCCAAGTCTTAGATATTCCGCAATGGGAACCTGCCAAACCTCGTCTGCTTTTAGAGCTAGTACGCTCTTACGAACTTGACCAACTGATTGAGCAAACTCGGGATGCCCAACGGCCCTGTGAAAGTGAGTGGGTGTTTCATCAAAGTAGCGCCGACCCCGCTAAAGTGTCGCGGCAAATTACTTGTTCGCTGCGAGGTTACGGCTTTCCATTGTTGGGAGGGCAAGTGGGTGTCTTTCTCGAAAACCGCCAAGAAGCCGTAACCCTGGCTCAGCAACGCGATCGCTGGATTTCGGATGTAGCTCATGAACTGAAGACTCCACTCACCTCGATTCGATTGGTAGCCGAAACGCTGCAAAGTCGCCTAGAGCCACCCCTAAAAAATTGGGTCGATCGCTTGTTGAAGGAAACCGTGCGCTTGAGCAATTTGGTGCAAGATTTGCTCGATCTCAATCAGATAGAACGGGGAGGTCTGTATTGTCTCAACCCCACACCCCTAAACTTAGTCGAACTGATTCAATCCGCCTGGCTCGGCTTAGAACCTCTGGCCCGCAAAAAAGAGTTGCATCTCAACTACATCGGCCCCGATAGCTTGATTATTCACGCAGATGGGCCGCGTCTTTACCGGGTGTTGATTAATTTGCTCGATAACAGTATTAAGCACAGCCCATCCCAGCAGGTCATCACGGTTCAGCTCAGTTTGCAGGCAGAAGCCGAACTAACTGACTTGAACCCACAGTCTCGTGTTTATTTAGACGTGATTGATTGCGGGGCGGGTTTTCCTGAAGGAGCTTTACCTTATGTATTTGAGCGGTTTTACCAAGTGGATCCGTCGCGATCGCGGCAGGCTACTACAGATTTAGCTAAAACCAATCCAACCTCGCTGCCTCGGCTAAAATCAGCCAACTCAGAAACTACAGAGGCGGCTCGACCCAATCCGGACGTTAAACTAGAATCGGTGCCGAACCATACAGGAGCCCCAGTCGTGAAATTTTCTGCCCAACGCTTTACCTCAAGCGCTGTAGACCCTCAGCTCAGTGGTGGTAGTGGCTTGGGGCTAGCGATCGTGCGCCAAATCGTTGAAGCCCATCAAGGCTCGGTGAGTGCCAGTAATCATCCTGAAACGGGAGGAGCCTGGATGAGAGTTATCTTGCCGACTCAACCTCAGCATCTGCTTTCCAAGGCTTAACTATCGCCGATTAGGGGCATCTTCCTGTAATATTTGTACATATCCAAAATGATACTTGCGTGAGCAGTCCTACCTATGGATGAACGGCTGCACAAAATTCTTGCCCAGTGGGGTATTGCTTCTCGCCGCCAAGCTGAGAAGATGATTTTGGATGGACGCGTTCGGTTGAATGGTACTGTAGCTCATTTGGGGCAGAAAGCAAATGCCGAGCGCGATCGCATTGAAGTCGATGGGGTGCTCATTCAACCCGAAAATCGACCGCGATCGTTCTATTTGTTATTACACAAACCCTTGGGGGTCGTATCCACCTGCCATGACCCCTGGCGGCGATCGACTGTCCTCGACCTTTTACCTCCAGAACTGCAAGATGGGCAGGGCATTCACCCCGTAGGGCGCCTAGATTTTGATTCCACCGGAGCGCTCTTGCTCACCAATGACGGTGATCTAACGTTCTATCTGACCCATCCTCGTCATCAAATTTCCAAAACTTATAATGTTTGGGTGCAAGGTCAACCTGAAGAGTCGATCTTGCAACAATGGCGGCGAGGTGTGGTCTTAGCAGGTCGCAAAACCTTGCCCGCTCAAGTGCGAGTTCTCGAACGACAGGCAACTAAGACTCATTTAGAAGTTGTGCTTCATGAAGGTAGAAATCGACAAATTCGGCGAATTGCAGAACAGCTTGGTCATCCTGTGCTTCAGCTTCACCGGGTTGCCATGGGTCTGATTCAGCTCAAGCAACTACCCCCGGGGCAATATCGGCCCTTAGAAGATTTTGAAATCGCCTTCTTACGAACTCAGCACCCGGTGCAATTGAGTTCCTAGAGGTTTAAGAATCAAACGATTAAACAAGTACTTTATGCAAAAGCGTAAATTTGCAGCCGACGTTAAGGAGCAGAGCGTATGAAAAAGCAAGCCCTATCTCTAGAACAAGAGCGAGCCGAAAAGCTTCGCGAAATTGGGTCTTGTTTACGTGAGCTTCGCCAGCAGCAAGGAGTTTCTCTAGAAGAGATTGCCAGTAAAACTAAGATTCAGCAACGGTTGCTGAATGCGCTCGAATCGGGTCATTTAGCGCAACTTCCAGAGCCAGTCTATATTCAAGGCTTTATCAAACAGTTTGCCGATGCCCTGGGTGCCAATGGTGCCGAATTGGCAAGTTCTTTCCCGACCCGCACCATGCTGCGGCCTATCCAAGTATCGTGGCGGCATCTCCCTGCGGCTCAACTGCGACCGATTCACCTCTACATGCTCTACGTTTTCTTGATTGTCTTTGCCGTAAATGGTTTGTCTCATTTGATGAACCGCTCAGGGCAGTCAACCTTGATGAATGTAGAAGCCTATCAGCCTACAACTGACCAGCCAGGCTCAATGCTCACTTCCAGTGCTCCTCGACAAGCTTTAGGGCCTGTCAATCCCTTTGCTCCGGCTCAAGGGACGCAGGAATTTGGAAACAGCCAGAGAAGCGCACAACCGGCTCCAACTGCATCTGCATCTCAAAAACAAACGTTAGACAACAAACCCGTCAAGGTTAGCGTGATCTTTAGGGCGCAATCTTGGATTCGAGTGGTGACAGACGGTAAAACTGAATTTGAAGGTGTGCTACCGGAAGGAACCGAACGAATTTGGATGGCTAACGAACAGCTCGTATTGCGTGCAGGTAATGCTGGCGGAATTTTGGTTGGGCTCAACGGCAATCAGGCTAAGCAGTTGGG
>CBIHQL010000237.1:0-6768 GCA_966211855.1 uncultured bacterium | reverse complement strand
AAGGCATTGGCAATCATAAACGGCGCCCGCCCCCCCATGGTCAGCGGTACATGCACAGCCTGCTCAATGCGCAGTGTCCAGTCACCCTTGAGAATTGATAGATACCCGTTCTCATAGATAGCTGCTAGTCCCCCTCGCTGAGTATGTGCTCGGACGATTTCATTATCAGGATTCATGCTGAAGTAAGCGACTTGAGCATTCACCCGACTTGCCATCGCTGCTACCAAGGGGTCGTCGGCATTCAGGACTGCATAACCGTTGGGCATGGCTGCTTCTGCCACAACACTCTTGACCCGTGCCATCTCGTCTAAGGTGTTGATGTCTCCCAAGCCCAAGTGATCGGCAGCAACGTTGAGCACTACTCCCACATCACAAGCGTCAAACCCTAAGCCGGACCGGAGAATGCCGCCACGCGCCGACTCTAAGACTGCGACCTCCACGGTCGGATCTCGCAAAATAACTTGAGCACTTTGAGGGCCAGTGGTATCGCCTTTTTCGACCAAGTAGTCACCGATATAGATACCATCAGTTGTGGTGTAGCCCACGGTCTGCTGGGTTTGCTTGAAAATATGGGCGATCAACCGGGTGGTCGTTGTTTTACCGTTTGTACCCGTCACCGCAATGATAGGAATTCGGCTGGGGGCTCCGGGGGGAAACAACATGTTAATGACTGGCTCAGCCACGTTCCGCGGGATACCTTGGCTGGGGCAAACGTGCATGCGGAACCCCGGAGCCGCATTCACTTCTACAACCACCCCATCAGTTTCGCGTAAGGGGCGAGAAATATCGGAGGTGACGATATCAATCCCAGCGATATCAAGACCGATAATTTTGGCAATCCGCTGAGCTAACCAAACATTTTCTGGGTGAATCTGATCGGTGCGATCGATCGCGATCCCGCCAGTGCTGAGGTTAGCGGTCGCTCGGAGATAGCAGATGTCACCCTTGGGCAAAATGGTTTCGAGGGTGTAGCCTTGGCGATCGAGCAGTTGCCAGCTCGTGCGATCGACCTCAATTTTGGTTAAAACGTTATCGTGACCTTCGCCGCGTTGGGGGTCTCGGTTGGTCTGGTCGATCAATTCAGCGATCGTTGAGCGACCATCACCCACCACATGCGCCGGAACTCGCTCAGCGACTGCAACGACCTTGCCATTTACCACCAGCACACGATGATCACAACCCTGGTAGTAATGCTCGACAATGACTGAGCGCGAAACTGCTTTGGCAGCATCGTAGGCTTCTTCAGCGATATCCCAAGAGTCAATGTTTAAGGTAATTCCTCGCCCATGATTGCCATTCAGCGGTTTGATCACGACCGGATAGCCGCCCACTTCAGCGATCGCTTCCTCTAGCTCATCTAGATAATTGACCAGCAACCCTTTCGGGACAGGCACTCCAGCTTCGCGCAAAATTTGTTTGGTGCCTTCTTTGTCACACGCAAGCTCTACCCCCAAAATACTGGTGTGGTCGCTGAGAGTAGCTTGAATTTTCTTTTGGTTGGCTCCATAACCCAGTTGAATCATCGCCCGGGTACTAATGGGCAACCAAGGAATGCCTTTTGCTTCAGCTTCCCGCACCAGAGATTCGGTGCTCGGCCCCAACGCTGTATCTGCCTGAAACTCACGCAAATCTTGCAAGTCTTGAGCTAGCTCTGCTTGGGGATAGTTTCCGGTCTCAATAATGCTTTGACACAGTCTTACTGCTGCCCTCGCTGCATACCGTCCAGCTTGCTCATCAAGATACTCAATCACAACTTGATAGACCCCAGGAGTGGCAGTTTCACGGGTGCGCCCAAAACCAACCTCCATGCCTGCAAGCACTTGTAGTTCTAGCGCTACGTGCTCGACAATGTGGCCCATCATGGTGCCTTCTTGCACCCGACCCAAAAAACCACCCCGGCAACCCGGCGAACAGAAATGCTCTTCCAGACTCGGTAAAGCGGTGACCAACCCTTGATAAAACCCCGGAATTTGATCAGAGGGGGTTTCTGCTAGAGCTTCCAGGTCTAAGCGCATCACGACCAGCTTGTGACGACGAATGCTCCAGTAGTTGGGGCCACGCAAGGTCTGGATCTTGAGTATTTTCATATTGCTATCCGGAAATATTCGGAAATGGGCGATTAATCAGCGTGCGATTGATAAATAAATTTCAGTGAGTTAGAAGCAATCACTCAGTGTCTAATGTCCAGTTGGGGCAAACTGTTCATTGTGAACAACTTTCACGAATGTCAAATTAGAGTTATCGCTGCTGAAACCACGAACAACAAATAATTCTGGGCCTTAGCAACTACAGACAAGCTTACAAAAAGCCTAGCAGCGATCGCCTAGCTCTGACTGCCCCCTTTGTCGGAAATCCGCATAACTTGAGGCTAGTCCCTACCAAGCCCAAACTCCTCCTCAGCGGAGATGTCAACTGGAGCTAAAGCAAAGCCTTAATCCCAGCAGGTGCCTGGTGCAACTACCTCAGCTTAAGGGGCAGCGAATTGAAATTCACCCCCTGAGAAGATTAAACAAAGGTTAAGTTAAGCAGAAGTTAAACGCCGGGGAATCACCCTCCGCTCGGAGAGATCGTAGCGATCGCCGTAGCTGAGAATATGCACTCGCAGATTGTGAATGCTTAAAGGCTCGGTTGCATCTGCATGGGCATGGTTGGTGAACGTCATGTCACCGGGGTCAACAATCGTCACAGTTCCCTGACCTATCACCTGCATCAAGCCGTCTCCTTCAAAGAGGGCACAGGTGTCTTCATCAATACCCACTCCCAACTTTTCGGGGTATGCAGCGATCGCACTCATGAGGCGAGCCATGCGATTGCGGTTGTGAAAATGCTGATCAACAATAATTTCGGGAATGATCCCCAAGCCTGTCGCCATATCCACTAGCGATCGGTTGGGATGCTCACCACTGCCCCCTCCGGCAATCATGTGATAGCCCATGACAGCAGCTCCAGCACTCGTTCCAGCTAAAGCAATTTCCCCGGCCTGGGCTCGCGATCGCACCTGTTCCATGAGCGAAGTATCAGCTAGCAGCGCACACAGCCGCAGTTGATCGCCCCCAGTCATAAACACGCCTGTACAGTCGTGCACAAAAGCCTGCCAACTCGGATCGTTGCATTGATCCCGCTCGCGAATATCTAAGATCTCAATCGCCTTGGCACCCATGTCTTCAAAGATGGTGCGGTAGCGATCGCCAATAATTGCGGGTTCTCGTGAAGCGCAGGGGATAATCACAATTTGAGCATCACTGCCCCCGGCTCGACCGAAAAAGGTATTCAGGATTTCTTTGCCGTGAACCTTATCTTCTGCTCCGCCAATCACCATGACGGCAGTTTTTGTAGACTGAGGCATCTGCTGTTCTGAAGACTGAGATTCTAGGTGCAGCACAGTATCGCTCCTGAATATGAAATGGATCTAGCTTGATGTAGCGATCGCCTGCGAAACACACAAGAGCAGTCTAGATCTTACCGGAAGAGCGCCAGCAGCACACCAAAACAAATAACAGAGTTTTATTTTTCACCGTAAAGCTGATTGAAGGGCTGCGAGATGCCAGATGATTGAGATGGGTTGAACAAATTCGAGAATTTTTGCCTCCGTGAGATTTGACGTTGTAACGCTATTCCCCGACTTTTTTACCTCGCCATTAAGTTCGGGGTTGTTAGGCAAAGCTTTAGCCAAAGAGATTGCTACCGTAGAGCTGACCAATCCGCGCGATTTTGCCACAGATAAACATCGGCGGGTTGATGATGAGCCCTACGGCGGCGGGGTCGGCATGTTGATGAAGCCAGAACCGATTTTTGCCGCTGTTGAATCTTTACCCGTCTTGCCCCGTCGGGATGTGATTTTGATGACCCCGCAAGGGCAAACGATGAACCAACCCCTGTTTCAAGAATTGGTCAGAGATTTTGATCAGGTGGTGATTATTTGCGGACACTACGAAGGTGTAGATGAACGCGTCCTAAACTTGGTTACCCGGGAAGTCTCACTGGGCGATTTTGTCTTAACCTGTGGCGAAATTCCGGCTTTGACCTTGATTAACGGCACGGTGCGCTTGTTGCCCGGAACCGTGGGCAAAGAGGAATCGTTAAAACTGGAAAGCTTTGAAGCGGGGTTGCTCGACTATCCGCAATACACCCGTCCGGCAGTATTTCGAGACTGGGAAGTACCCGAAGTCCTGCGATCGGGCAATCATGCCGAAATTGAGCGTTGGCGACACGAACAACAAGTACAACGAACCCGCGATCGCCGCCCGGATTTGTACGAGCAATGGTTGAAAACACAATCACCCCAACCGTAATTCGTCAGGATTGATACGCGTTCGTTCTCAGGCTGCGGTAAAATCCGAGTGCCTCACACAAATCAACGCCAAGCGCCGACGCGATCGCGCTCTAGAAGGCTGAGAAGTTTCGTTATTGTTGCTGAAACCTGGGCATGGAAGGCTATTTCATTTCGCTGATCATCTTCACGGCAATTTTTGCGCTCTTTGGCTTGGGCCTCAACTTGCAGTGGGGCTTTACTGGGCTGATCAACTTTGGACATGTCGCTTTCATGACCATCGGTGCCTACACCACGATTTTGCTCAGCTTGCAAGGAGTTCCCCTGATTTTTGCCGTTTTAGCGGGTGCGGTGCTCTCAGCGCTATTAGGGCTACTGATTGGGTTTTCAACTCTGCGGCTGCGAGAAGATTACCTGGCGATCGTCACGATCGGGGTGTCTGAAGTGGTCAGGTTGGTCGCCCTCAATGAAGAATGGCTGACCCGTGGCACCCGTGGCGTTTACAACTACCAACTGCCCTTAGCTAATTTCAACCCCAATTTGTTCAGTCGAGTGGGGATGATTGCAGTACTCACAACGGTAGTCGGCCTCGCCTATTGGCAACTCTGGCGATGGATGCGCCGCCACTTGCAAAAAACCTCGCGATCGCAAGCCGTCAAAAGTGCCTTGATTTGGGCAGGATATACCGGATCTTTGGTCTTGTTACTCACAGGTGCGGGCTTTGTGGCTCAACAGCTCAAGCTTAGCAATGCCGTTTCTCCCGGAGCCTTGAGTGCATTGTTAATTGCTACCTTAGTTGGGATTGGCTGGCTCTACACCTGGCTCGCTCAACGCTTGGTAAACACCCTAACCGACTGGTCAATTGGTCTGTCTCTGTTCACCGTGACCCTGATTTCGGGCTTAGGCTTGTGGATCTACGGCATCAGCGCTCAAGCTCTCTACAACTATTCCTACAAAGCAGGGTTGATGTTGCTGCTGGTCGTCGTCTTGGCGATCGTCTTTGCCTGGATCGAATGGTTGGTGCGATCGCCCTGGGGTCGGGTGCTCAAAGCGATTCGCGAAGACGAAGAAGTGGCGAAAGCCCTGGGCAAAAACGTTTTTTGGTACAAACTGCAATCGTTGATGTTAGGAGGCGCGATCGCCGGAATTGCCGGAGCCTTCTATGCGTGGCAACTCACCTATATCAACCCCGATGGGTTCATCCCGCTGATCACCTTCCAAGCTTGGACAATTGTTGTGTTGGGCGGCGCAGGCAACAATACCGGAACCCTGCTCGGCGCAACCATCTTTTGGGCATACAACACTGCTACCCGCTTCGTTCTCAAAGACATCGTGCCACTCGATGACGCTCGTTTGGGTGCATTCCGGATCATGATCATTGGCTTGATTTTGATGGTTGTCATGATGTGGCGGCCTCAAGGCATTTTGGGCAAGAAGGAGGAATTAACCCTTGGTCGATGAGTCTCCCCAATCAGCAGATTTATTTCCCAACACAGCCACCCCCGAAAAGTTAGAAGAAATTTTGACCGAAGTGGAAGATCGCTCACCTGTCACAACCGGGCTTCAAGTGCCCCTCTTAGCAGCTAGCGGCCTGTACAAGAGTTTTGGGGGTGTCACCGCAGTCAATGATGCGACGATTGAAGTGGCACCAGGCAGTATTACTGGGTTGATTGGCCCCAACGGCGCAGGTAAAACTACTTTATTTAATCTGCTGTCTAACTTCATTCGCCCCGATCGCGGTCGCGTGATTTTTGATGGCGAACCGATCCAGCAATTGCAACCCCATCAAATCGCTCAGCAGGGGATGATCCGCACGTTTCAGGTGGCGCGGGTACTCTCTCGCCTTTCGGTGTTAGAAAACATGCTGCTAGCCGCTCAGCATCAAACCGGAGAAAACTTCTGGAGTGCTTGGCTCAAGTTTGGACAAGTTGCAAAAGAAGAAAAAGAACTCAAAGAACGAGCCTACGCCATTTTAGAGTCAGTCGGCTTGGCACACATGGCTCACGCTTACGCTGGGTCGCTTTCGGGTGGACAACGCAAATTGCTAGAAATGGCCCGAGCGCTGATGGTGCAGCCGAAATTAGTTCTTCTTGACGAACCCGCTGCTGGTGTTAACCCGACGCTGATCAACCAGATTTGCCAGTACATCACAACCTGGAACCGCGAAGGTCTGACGTTTTTGATCATTGAGCATAATATGGACGTAATCATGTCCTTGTGCGATCGCGTTTGGGTCTTAGCGGAAGGTCGCAATCTCGCAGTCGGTAGCCCCAGCGAAATCCAAACCAATCCACAAGTGCTGGAAGCTTATCTTGGACAGTAGTTTCTGTCATGGCGAATGAAAGCGAAAAGCAAAAAATGCTGGCGGGTGAACTTTACCTAGCCAACGACCCCGAACTGGCAGCAGAGAGTAAACGCGCCCGTCGGTTACTGAGGTTGTATAACGCCACAACTGAAGAAGAACCCGAAGAGCGATCGCAGCTTTTACAAGAACTGTT
>CBIHQL010000236.1:0-6814 GCA_966211855.1 uncultured bacterium | reverse complement strand
GAAAAAGTCTTGAGCTTACTCCTTAAATATAGCGCACCGATTTTGCAAATTGGCAGCCGATACAATTCCTAACCCAGGTAAATATACTCATCCAAGAAGCTCAGGGCGATCGCTCAATTGCTGCAGACGCGTGACTGGGTGAGGTTGATTGAGTTGGCGCAGTTGTTCAGCTTGCTCGATCACACTCTCAAGGTCTTCTTCAGAAAGGCGTTGAATATAGTTGACCTTGACTTCTTCGAGCAGGTCGCTGAGCAAGGTTTCTAAGCGATCTAATGTGTGTTTGTCTTGCACCCCAGTGCTGAGCGCTTCTTGAAAATGTTGGACTAACTGACTAGATAACTGCGCCCCTACCGGATCTTCTAGCGAAGACACTAACGCACCATAAGCTGCTTGCGTGAGTTCTGACACCAATTTCTCGGTTAACTGTTGAGACAGAGCCTCTAAGCCAGGAACTACCTGGATGCCTTGATGGACAGGCTTTAGAGCACTGGTGAGACTGTGCCGCAAAAGGGCTTCAACATCGGGTTGAATTTTGGGCAAAACGTCGTAAACCAGCAACTTAGTGAATAAGTTGGCGATCGCCTCGACTTCATTGGTGTTGTTGAGGTCGATGTAGGCACGATTGCTAGGTGGTTGAAAGAGCCAACGAGTGATCTCACCCCGCTGAATCGCCCCCTGAACTTGATTGATCACCCGCATCACAACAACTTCAGAGATTTCTTCGGCAAAGTTAGCCGCAAAGCCCCGATTGATCTGATCGATGACTGCATCAAGGTTGACCAAGCGAGACTGATGCAAGCGGATCGTTACTGGGATCACGCGGAACCAACGCCAAAACGGCAACAGCAAGAAGATGTCATACCAACGCCAAAGCATGGCATCGAGCCAACTCACACTGGCATGACGCCGACTGATATAAAAGGTACGGCCCAAAAAATCTAAGCCAAAGATCACGATAAATGGGAGGTCAATGATCCAGAAATAACTGACTGGATCCCCGTTTTCGCCCAAAGGCCGATAGTAGTTTCTTTCGATCAGCGGGCGAATTTCGCGATTGAAGAAATTGATTTCGCCGCGCCAACCTACGGCTTGTAAACGCTCTCGGTTCCAAAATTGGTCAAAAGCCTGACGCGAGGATTCTTGATTCATGCGATCGCGCATTCGATTTTTGATCCGCTCTAGGGCACCACTTTTGTTGGCAACCTGAAACGGATCGGTATCCACCATTTCGCCACTCAGCGATCGCAACCGCGCCAAAATCGGTTCGACTTCGGGTGAGTCTAACCCCGTTTGCTCGACTTGCTCTTGCAACTGTGTCACCACAGCCAGATAACGTTGTGTGTCTCGGTGGGGTTCTATCCCTTTAATCGGGTCGTAAATCTGAGTCAGCGCCTTTGCGGGTGGCACCAATACAGGCAGACGCTGCAAGTAGAAATCACGCCAAGCAACGTAGCTGAGATCAAAGGCCACCAAACCCAAGTTTGTTAAAGCCAAAATTGCCATGAGTCGTTCGTACCAAAGATTGCGACGTGCAGTCGAACGACGTTTAGCTAATTTCTGAAGAGATGACATAGCCACCCGCTTTGGATTTCTTTCTCCCTGAAGTATGAAAGTCGAGCCTGGAATGTGCAACCTTTCGCGCCGAAGCTTTGCCGAGTGTTACATTTCGGCTACTTTGAAGCTGGGACTGGTGAAGACTTGGGCGACCAGATCGGCAATTGATTGACAGCTTGTAGGGTCAAGTCAACGTAGGTTGTTGCTGGGGGTTGAGCGATCGCTTCACCAAAATAGCCTTTCGGGCCATCGTGTCCCTGAGGGCCAATCGTCTTCACGTGATAGTTGCCTTGGCGTTGAGCTTGGTTGAAGGGTGAGGCAACCGTCCAGGGCCAGCGCGACGGAAACACAACATTACCAATATCTTCAATCCAATCTCGTTGGCCTTGCAGATGGTAGACTTCACCCACTGCGGCAAACCCATCGTTCCCTGAAAATACACCGCCGATGGAAATCATGGTGATCTCGGTAGGCAACCACTGCTTGAGATACTCAGCAGCCCCCATCGAAACCTGCGCCCCGCCACTCGTGCCAATCAAGATCAAATCTACAGGTCGGTCTTCAGCTTGACGAATTGGATACGCTGCGTTCATCCGCTCAACAATGGCGATCGCGATCCCCTGGTTATAGACCCGCCCATAGCGATCGTCAGCAGAGAGGGCAAATCGCCACAAATTGCGGATTTTAATCAAAATATCTGCACCCGCTAACCAACCGTCAGCATTGTTAGCAAACTCCCAGACAGGCGCTAACAGCCGATTTCCACCTAAGCCCTCATTGGCGGCTGAGTAAGGAAACACATCTCGCACCGTTACACAGTAAGGGTGGGCTTTCTCTAGCTGATCAAGAAAGTATTCTTCTCCTGGTGTTAGCTCGTTGGCAGAGAAATCTCCAACCCCAGTCAGAAAAACGATGTAACAGCTAATCTCTTGACTAGAGTTGCTAGAAGCCGATGATTCTTTGGCCTGAGGCAGCGATCGCTGTGCTTGATTTTTTCTAACACCTAGGGTTTCTGCACCTTCTTTGACCCACCACACTAACGTCCCGACGGGTGAGACAGTGCCCCACACAAGCAAAATAATGCCTGCTAATGTCAAAAGTTTGAGGCTTCCACCTCGCAACCATATAAGGATCGATCCCAGGCCATCGAGCATGTCAGTTTCCGCTGCCTCCTGTGCGATATCTCTAGCGATCGCGCTTGTGTTGGCTTTTATAGAACCGTATTCTGCATAAGGTTGTCATCAATCGCGAGCAGTAGGAATTGAACGTGAGCGACGCAAATACCAAAGCAACGTTAATCAAAACCTTGGGCAATGCTCTCATTCTGAATGCCAACTTTTATGAGCAAGCACCTAACACTCGGCGCAATCGTCGTCTCGCTTTGATCATCGTGACGTTGGCAGCTTTGTCTCATATGGTCGGTCAAGCGGTAATTTTATTACTCACGCAAGCTCCTTGGCCTTTGCTGCTGATTGCTTTAGTGCTTGACTTCCTAGCAGTTCTACTCGGTTATTACTTTTGGGCTTTCACTATTTGGAAGATTGGGCAATGGCTTCGTTCTGGCCCACCCAGCTATCGCGAATTATTGATTCCGATCGGGTTTGCCTATGCACCGCAGAGCCTTAACTTTCTCAAGATTATTCCGTTTTTAGGAGAGCCGATTGAACTAGTCTTAGCAATTTGGAGCTTATTGGCGGTAATCATCGCAGTTCGCCAAGGGCTGGATCTCCAACTGCGTTGGGCCGCTTTAATTTGCCTCGTAGGATGGCCTGTGATTCAAGTAACACTGAGATTGGGGCAAGATTTGGGGCAGTGGCTCATGCAACTCACGACCTCTGCTTAAGCGACCCAGGTGCCTGCGTTACCATCGGTAAATTATTGCTCACCCCACAAAACTCATGGAGCCACCTTCTTTATCAACTGAGGTGATTCTGACTCACTCTCAAAAAACGATTGGCAATCTCCAGCTTGATTGGTCTCCCCAACCTGGTGCTTACTTAGATGTCGAGGGAGAAACCTATACTGTTTTAGAGCGCCGTCATCGCTATCACCTAAAAGCAGGCCGCTACCAACTGCACAAAATCGCGCTGTACGTACAATCAGCCCCTCGACCGACAGAACAAAGCTTTGTCGCGGGGCGTTGGGTGCTCGGAGATGTCAGTTGTCGCTTCAATGCCCACTCTGAGTTGCTGCGCTGTGCCGTCAACCCTGAAGGCCCTTGCAATGGGTGCCGTTGCTACGAACCCATTGCTTGAACTTTCAAGCTTTAAATATCATGACCATTTGCCAACCGTTCGCCCACGCTTAAGCGAACCCCATTGGCAAAGTCCCAACCTGATTGAGCTTTTTTGCCAGCGAGTTTTACTTCTCTCAACAACAAGAAACCATCTCCTGTCTGGATGATTGGCCCTAACCCTTTGGCAATCTGCACGACAGTTCCTGGCACTTCGGTCTGGCTGGTTAGCTCAGGCCACAGTTCTTCTAGCGATCGCACCTCTTCTGGCAAATCTGACCAATATTCTGGCCCTAGTGGCACTGTCGCACTAATCTTTAGGGGTTGCTCACGAAAAGTTGCTACACAGTTCGGAAAAAAGCCTCGGATTTGATTGTGAAGAGCGATCGCAGACCGTGACCAATCGAGGCAATAATCATTTTTTTGAATCAGGGAAGCATAGGTCGCTTCTGCATCGACTTGTGGTGTCGGCTGCACTTCTTGGCGATCGAGCTTCAGCAGAGTTTCGACGAGTAAATCAGCACTGAGGTCAGCCAGTCTAACTGCTAGATCATGAGCACTATCAAACAACGCGATCGGGGTTTCAGCCTTGAGCAACATTGGCCCTGTGTCCATGCCCACATCCATCAGCATGGTTGTAATCCCCGTGGTTGCTTCGCCATGATACAAGCACCATTGAATCGGAGCCGCTCCCCGATATTTGGGCAAAATCGAGCCATGCCCATTAATGCAACCCAGACGTGGCATCTCTAAAATCTGTTGAGATAAGAGTTGACCATAGGCGACCACCACAAAGGCATCAGCTTGAAGCGCTTGCAGTTGGTCTAAGGTTTCGGCATCTTTTTTGATCCGTTGAGGTTGCCAAACGGGAAGTTGGTGCGCCACAGCTACCTGTTTAACGGGGGAAGGTGTGACATCATTGCCGCGCCCTCGGCGTTTATCGGGTTGAGTCACAACGGCTAGCACTTCAAAATCAGGATGGCTCAGCAAGCGCTCTAAGCTAGGAACCGCAAATTGTGGGGTACCAAAGAAAACAACTTTCATGCACAACTCTAAAAATCTGCACCACTCTATCGGGGGTCAATGGCAATTTCAATGCGCCGATTTCGCTGGCGATCGCCTTCAGTAGCATTTCCGACGAGTGGGTAAGTTTTACCATACCCTACAACCACCCAGTGATATTGATTGCCCAAGCTGCTGGCGAGATACTGCTGCACCACCTGAGCTTGCTGAAACGACAAATCTTGAGCGACTGGGGCTGGTTGACCATTGTCAGTGTGACCTGCGATCTGAATAGCCGCTCTGGGGTAGTTGCGGAGGTCAGTTGCGACCGTGTCGAGCAAGGTGCGGGCAGACGGTTGCAACACACTTTGGTCACTGACAAACAACCCGTCACTGGGTAAGGTCACAGTCAGCGGATCGGCATCAGCAATAGGGGTCGTGAGTTCTGCGGTATCTGAAGCAGAGTCGTTCACATCGCTTGCAGGCACAGGACTAGCCGATGTAGGTTCTCCAGAAAGTTGTTGATCGAGGATAGCTAAGCGAGTGTCAATTGCTTGATCGCTGCGATCGCTCCCCAGTTGAGACTCTAGAGCAGTCGTGCGATCGCGAAGTGTTTGCAGATTTGCCTGCAATTCAGTCAGTTCGGCTTGGAATTGCTGTTTCTGAGCAGGAGCCAAAGACGGTAAAGGACTTACCACAGGGCTTGGGGTTACTGGGGTCGTACTCACAGGGGCCACAGCCTGGGGTTGCCTCCAAGTTCTGGGCAGACGTTTAACGCGGGTTACCCAACCACTCGATTGCCGCCATACTTGTTCTACAAACGGCATTTCTGGGTTTTTAGCTGGATAGCGATGGGCGATCGCAATGCCGAGCAGTCCGGCAAATCCTCCCCCCACTACTAGCAATAACAACCGAAACAAAAACACCAAGAGCGGCCAATCACGGCGAGGGGGCCGGGTCGCTGAGGAATTGGCTGGAGAAACCTGAGTCACGTTAAATCCAGATCTAAACGCTTTTCTTTATTGAGATGCTATCTCAAGTCGGCAAACCTACTACAATCTTCGCCTTCTGGAGTGCAAATCTGAAACGTTAAGCAAAGAAAGGTTAAATCCCATAAAAACTTTCATAAATAGAAGCTGAGCTATTCTGTGAGCTTGTTATACATAGGTAAGGTTTAAACAGAACACAGCAATATTAATAGGATTTGAGCTAGGCAAGTCTTGTCTACTCAAGTACCCGATTTTTTCATAGGGTTATATCCCAATCACATCTACTGGCGTGCTCTCTGGGTAGAAGACGCTGATCAGAAACCTTAAATTCTCAATGTCATCCCAAATAACACCTCCAGTCTGATTGTGGTCACGACCAGTACTGACAGGTATTTTGTGCTTTTGGTTGCCTCTACCGTGGGTGCTGATCAATCTTCGCTGGTCGAGCTTCCAGTTGCCGATGTTCCGTTTGCGCCAAGAAAGCCCTTCCTTCTCCTGTAGCTCCTATGCAATCTCAATCGGTGCAGCTTGACCCTCTCAACAGCCCCCATCCGATTCCTTGGAATTGGGTTTTAGCCAATCTCACGGTGACTTCTGCCGAGCCGCGATCGCAGGTGCGTTATTATCGCAGCCAAGCCTTGGTTTCGCCCGATGGAAACTACTCAGCCTACAGCCGGATTCAAATGCGGGTACACCCTGACTTCACTCAAAGCCGAGTTAGCAGTGTACTGTTTCTCGAAAATTTGAAAACGGGTGATTTGCGTACCATCGTGGCGTCTTCTCCTTTAGCGGATCCAGCGCCCGAAACTATCCAACCTCAAGCTCAACCAGCACCAGAAGGCACGATCGCGATTTTGATTCCCGTTGCTTGGTCAGAAACAGGCGATCGCATTTTGGCACGCGAGTTTGAATCAATCTTTGGCTCAGATATTGCCTCTGACTATGCCGTCGTTTGGGATCGGCAACTAAACCACACCAGCACCATTGCCCCTACCCGAATTCAATATACCAATGCCGTACTGCTGGGCTGGAGCCA
>CBIHQL010000235.1:0-6822 GCA_966211855.1 uncultured bacterium | reverse complement strand
TGCTCAACCTCAATTTCCGGGGCAATATTGTCGAGCGATCGGGCAACTGTCGCAAACGTTAGGTTGGCCCGTGTTGGCAGAAGGTTTATCCCCCTTGCGTAACTATGCCGACCTCAACCCTTATTTAATCTCGACCTACGATTTGTTATTGCGCAATCGCACCCTGGCTGCCCAACTCGCCCCACAGCAAGTGATTCGGATCGGTGAAATGCCGACTAGCAAAGAGTTGCGTCAGTGGCTAGAAACCTATCAGCCCCAACAGTGGGTGATTGATGCTAGCGATCGTAACCTTGACCCCCTGCACGGCTATACACACCACTGCCGTCTCACCGTTGAGCAATTACCCGATCAAATACCTGGAGAGTCACCTCTACCCAGTTCCTACCTTAACCGCTGGTGTAGCGCTGAGGCTAAAGTCAGGCAAGGAGTCGATCAAACCTTTCAGTCCACAGAAGCCTTGTTAGAGAGCAAAGTGGCTTGGTTACTTTCCCAAACCCTGCCTCCAGGTACGCCCCTGTTCATTGCCAACAGTATGCCAGTCCGAGATGTCGAATTTTTCTGGCCTCCTGGCAACACGGCAATTCGACCTTACTTTAACCGAGGTGCCAACGGGATTGACGGTACTTTATCTACAGCGCTAGGTATCGCCCACCGCAATCAAAGCAGCATTTTATTAACGGGTGATCTGGCTCTACTTCATGACACCAATGGTTTTCTGTTAAGAAACCAATTTGTGGGGCACTTAACAATCTTGGTAATTAACAACAATGGGGGCGGCATTTTTGAGATGTTGCCGATCGCACAATTTGAGCCCGTCTTCGAGAAGTTTTTTGCAACGCCTCAAGATATTGACTTAGCTCAGCTTTGCCAAACCTACCAAGTTGAACACGAGCGAATTGAAGGCTGGCCCGAATTAATTGCCCGCTTGAACCCACTACCAAAGACTGGCATTCGGGTTTTAGAAGTCCTTAGCGATCGCAAGCAGGATACAACTTGGCGCAAAACTCATCTCCCGACTTTTGCAGCAGGGCTCTGAAGTAGGCATTGTCCGCCCAAGCCCCACTCATCCATATCATTAACCTCCAGACTCAGCCCCTCATGCCTTGCGTGGTGGGCTGTTATTGTAATTTCGGAGCAACGGTATAAGAGACTATGCAGATTGACTGGCAAGTAGCCAAAACTTACGAAGACATCCAGTATCACAAAGCTGATGGGATTGCCAAAATCACGATCAATCGCCCGCACAAGCGTAATGCTTTTCGCCCCAAAACGGTGTTTGAACTCTACGATGCCTTTTGTAATGCCCGAGAAGACAATCGCATTGGTGTGATTTTGTTCACTGGAGCAGGGCCTCACACAGATGGTAAGTATGCCTTTTGCTCTGGGGGCGATCAAAGTGTGCGGGGTGAAGCAGGGTACATTGGCGATGATGGCGTACCGCGCCTAAATGTTTTGGACTTGCAGCGCTTAATTCGCTCCATTCCTAAAGTTGTGATTGCCTTGGTTGCAGGTTATGCGATCGGCGGTGGTCATGTCCTGCATTTACTGTGTGATTTAACGATCGCTGCTGACAACGCTATTTTTGGGCAGACTGGCCCTAAAGTCGGCAGTTTCGATGGTGGCTTTGGCGCAAGTTATTTAGCCCGTATTGTCGGTCAGAAGAAAGCTCGGGAAATTTGGTATTTGTGTCGTCAATATGACGCTGCTCAAGCTTTAGAAATGGGGCTTGTCAACTGTGTTGTCCCTGTAGAACAGCTAGAAGCAGAAGGCGTTCAGTGGGCTCAGGAAATTTTGCAAAAAAGCCCGATCGCGATTCGTTGCCTCAAAGCAGCCTTCAATGCCGATTGTGATGGACAGGCTGGACTGCAAGAACTTGCGGGTAATGCAACCCTGCTGTACTACATGACCGAAGAAGGGAGCGAGGGGAAAGAAGCCTTTTTGGAAAAACGGTCTCCTAACTTTCGCCAGTATCCTTGGCTACCTTAGCTCAGCAGGCGATCGCTAGCAGCAAAAGGGCGATTTAGATGGAGCTATTAATTCTTTGTTAGTAGCTTAATTACTTATAAAAACCGCGCTACTTCCATAGCGCGGTTCACAGTCTATAGGGAGAAGTTTTGATGATTAAGAGTAGAACACACATCTAAAAAAGTGAGCCTCTAAGTCACCTGTGCCTTAAAATAGCTAAACAATTCTTAAAAACAAATAGGATGCTGTAAGTTTTAAGAAACAATTTCCGACTAAAGGTGTTGCAGCTCAAAAGAGAATGAAGTTTTCGAGGTTAGAAACCCCTTTTGCGATCGCCAAATCAAAGCAATTTAACTGCGATCGTCGTTTAATTTCATTTTACTTTTTAGCAATTAAATTATGAGTAATGGCTTCGGGCACGATTAATATTTCTTCAGGCCAAGACATCATTTCTTCTAGGTGCTCCCAAGATGGCACAAATGGCGGGATCGCGAGAGAGCAAGACTTCCACATACCCTTGACAGGCACATTAAGTTGCTGGCAAGAACCTCCACGTCGTCCTACCGGAGTGTAGTACCGACAATGACGGCAAGCTGAAGTCTCAAGATTTGCACTTCTCATTAGTGTCCTTGGTTGGCTAGAAGTAAGGCTGTTATCTATTATTCTTAGGCAAGGTTTTGCGTGAGCCTAGAAGTGCAAAAACTGAAATTGATTAGCCTGTCTGGCTTACAGCAGTTTTTATTAAAAAATGCCTTTTAGATTGTCTTTATGATCCTGTTAAACATCGGATACATTTGAGAGTATTCATTTTTCGAGAAAACTAGCTAATTTGTGCCCAAACCCCTTGGGGATCAACTAAAAGACTAAGCTCTAGTATTCTTCAGCGATCGCAATCAACCAATTCATACTCAAAAAGCCATACAGCTAACCGTAATTTCAGTGACGCAATAACTTGCTTTGCTTAAGTGCAACCGTAAAAGCAACTAAATTTTGGGCAGTAAGCCTTTTGAGTGCGGTAAAAGCTCAGCAGCCTCACCCATTGGAGCTCATAGCAATTTTCAATTTCAAAAAATTACATCTGCCAAGGAGCACATAAAGCACACACAGACCAACGTTGCAATTCTCCTGGTGGGGTTGGGCAAGCACAACGTGGGCACAAAGGTAAATGCTGCGATCGCTGCTGCATCCGAACTGCCCATTGCTGAAAAGCATCTTCAGGGGTGGGTTTCGGGTCTGAATGAGGGGGGCGATCGCGTGTGGTTGGTTGGATCGGCTCAAAATAGCACGGGTGATCTCGCCAAGGATTGCTTTCATCCGAACCATTGAGTTGGGCACTATTGGGCTTTTGGCGCGACCCCTGCCACTGAGCTGTCGAAAAGCGAATGTCTTTTAAGGAGAGATGCAACTGCGCATTTAGTTTCTCGACAAGGCGCTGCCGCTCAAAGATCAAATTTTGTGCCCAAGCAGGGCTAGAAGTGGCAACATTGAGCACTCCACGTTGCACTGCAATCGGCTTTGTTTGTTGAGCAACAACCGGCCCGACAACTTCTGACCAGCGAACCAACAAGCGCTTAAACTGCTGCCGCTCCTGCCAAGCTGGTTGATTTTCTAAAGCCCCTAAAACACGATGGAGAGAATCAAAATCCATGCAGACCCAACAGGTATCCGTAACATTTTTCAAATCTTTTTCTAAGCGCTACCGCGATCGCCCCACTATCAGCAATAGGACAACGATGCCTCCACGCTATGCCTTCATCTTAACTTGGCTTGATTGCTCAGAATGGCTTGCACTTCGAGTCTTTTACAGGTAGGCTTTGAGCCATCTCAGATATATTGATAAAGCTTAGAGCAACAATTTCATCATGCGTGGGCTTTACGCATTGGCAATTAGCAGTTACAACAGACCCTAAGACAGGGTGGTCAGTTTGGTTATAAAGCGCTATATGAAGATGAGGGATGCCCTCTTTATATTTTCAGATTGATGAGTCGAGATGGTAGGAAAGCAGTCATGAGTCAACGTCCGTCGGTGGAACCCCCCAAACAGTCCTTAAAGAGTCAGCTCCTCAACCCAGCTCTACAGTCAGCCTTAGCGAGTTTAGATGTGCAGCTCGAAGAGGAACTTGTGCGGTATCGGCGACAGCGCACTGGGCGATCGGTTCCTCCCCGAGGTCTCAGCCGTCAGCAAACCCGCAAAACTCTTGACCTGATTTCAGTGGGAGCCGTTGGGGGCCGCACTCAGCCGCAAACTCCTACCTCAACTCAATCGACACTACCAGGTTCATCGCCAAACACCACGAGCCGTTTAGCGATCGCACCCCCGCCAGAAGCGCCATCTGGCTCAACTCTATCCTCTAGTTCTAGTACCACCGCAACTTTAGCGCCTCCTGCCGCTGCCTTAGCTTTAGCGAGTCATCCAGAAGCAGTGGCTGAACCATCTCATGAACTGATTCCCGGCAACTTTGCCAATCTCGACGGCACCCAAATGCCCCCAGATGATTATTTAGAGTCATCAGAAGAATTGTTGCGCAGCTTAGCTGAAGAAGAAGCACAACTGAGAGTTGAGCGGGGCTTTATGCAGAGCTTGTTGACGCCTCTAGGGGTGGGTTCAATGTTGCTACTGCTACTCTCCAGCGCAACGCTTGGCTACATCGTCATGAACCCTGCTATCTTGGCAGCTTTGAGTTTTAAGAAATCTCCCAGCTCAACAACCCCAACTGCTCAGCCGCAAGCAACGACTTCTACTACAAACCAACCGGCTGTAGGTTTACGCAACTCGCCTAACTTGGCATCTCAAGAGTTTGTCGATTTGAACTTGGGCACCCTCAGCACTTTAAAAGCGAACGGTGGCAAGGTACAGCCTGCTACATCTGTCCCAGCTAAACCCAACTCAACTGGAGCTAAGCCAGGTGCTAAGAGTGCTGCTCCAACTCAAATTCCCGCTAGCCCAGCCGCTGCTCAAGCGCGATCGCTGCCACCATCCTTGCCAGTACAGGGTAGTGGGTCTTACCAAGTCCAACCGATCGCACCTTCTCTACCGATCGCCCCAGCACCACCCCCGGCAGCAATTTACAACCCTCCTGCGCCAGAACGTCCGGCACCAGCTCCAGCATCTCCTCAAGTAGAGCCAGAGCCAGCTCCAGCACCCCCTCCAGCTGTAGAACCCGCCGCGATCGCACCGCCACCCGCTGCTCCTGAATCACAAGCCGCAGCGCCTAGCTCACCTGAAGCCAGCGCGAGTGAGGCGTCAGGTCAGTACGACTACAAAGTAGTGACGGAATACAATGGCGATCCGGCTCTAGAACAAGCTCAAAAAGTCGTACCCGATGCCTATGTGCGCAACTTCTCAGATGGGGCTCGCATCCAACTCGGTGCCTTTGACGACCCCGGTAAAGCGGATGCACTCGTAGAGCAACTTGCCAAGGAAGGTATCCCAGCTAAGGTAGAGCAGCACTAGATTGGTTCTATACCAAAATATTGAGCGCTGAAGGTGTCAGGGCAATTCCGTCTCAGTGGTTAGACTGCGAACTGGGAAGGTACGATACGATGAGTTAAATATTGGGTTGGGTTGCCATTTTAGGCATGATTACAACTGCCAGAGGTAGACTAACCGCCCAATCAGCTTTTTGCAGCAAAGTTGACGGAGACTCCTATGGGCTTATTTGACCGCATTTCGCGGGTGATTCGAGCCAATCTCAACAGTCTAGTGGGTCAAGCCGAAGACCCCGAAAAAATCCTGGAGCAGACTGTTTTAGATATGCAGGAAGATCTAATTCAACTGCGGCAGGCTGTAGCTCAGGCGATCGCAACTCAAAAGCGCACTGAGCGACAATGCTCTCAAGCTCAATCGACAGCAGAAGAGTGGTATCAACGGGCGCAACTGGCGCTACAAAAAGGCGATGATCATTTGGCCCGTGAAGCCTTAACTCGACGAAAGTCTTACCAAGAGACAGCAGACTCGATGAAGGGCCAGCTCGAACAGCAGAGCGCAGTGGTCACCAAACTCAAGCAAAATATGCTGACCTTAGAAAGTAAAATCTCTGAGGCCAAAACCAAAAAAGACCTCTACATTGCCCGTGCCCGCTCTGCTAAAGCGTCTCAGCAGCTAAATGACATGCTAGGGCGAGTAGGTACTGGTAGTGCTATGTCTGCGTTTGAGCGCATGGAAGAGAAGGTATTGCAACTCGAAGCCCAATCGGAGGCGATCGCAGAACTGGGTGCCGATGATTTAGAAAAACGTTTTGCCCACCTCGAAAGCGGCGATAGTGTAGATGATGAGTTAGCCGCCATGAAAGCACAACTCCTCACGGGTTCTGATAATGCAGCCCAATTGCCACCGTCGCAGTCATCTCCGGGCTAAGCAGATTCAGAGTTTAGTATTGTTAAGTTTGATTTAGTTTTAGGTTTTCTTATGCCTCCTCGTTGGCCTCGTCAACCCGATCGTCGTGATCCCGCCTACCGTCGTCTAGACGATCGCATGAATTTTGCTTTGCATGTGGCTATTTTCGCCGCTAGCAACTCTGGCTTGTGGTTTGTGCGTACTTTAGAAACCGCAACATGGCCTTGGGCAAAGTGGGTCACAGGGGTTTGGGCAGGAGTGCTCTTGGGCCACTTTATCTATATTGCTGCGATCGCCAACTATGACCCGCTGCGATCGCTCACCCCCGTAGAAGATCCGAATGCTTCTTTAGACCCAGACAATTCTCCGCCCGAATCAACCTAGGGATAGAACACAACTTGGGGTTGTCTCGGTTTATTGGAGAGGAGGCAACCCAGCTCAATTGCTGGCACTCTCAGCCGTTAAATTGCTATATAGGAAACAACTATCATGGCGAAAACCAATACAAGCGAACTCCTGGA
>CBIHQL010000234.1:0-6837 GCA_966211855.1 uncultured bacterium | reverse complement strand
CCCATTCAAATTAAAATCGCATTTGCCAATTGGCGCAGCTTAGGTAAACAAGATTTAGAACTTCATGAGCGTGGCTATGATTTGATCCATGTTCCTGGAGGTCGCGATAATGCTGACGGAAAAATGATTGCGATGGGGTCTGCTATTCGAGAGCACTATCCAACTGTGAAAGCAGTATTGGTTTGCTCCTCTGATAAAGTAATGACCAATCTTTGCAATAAATTGCAGCAACAAGGCATTACAGTTTACTCAGTCAAAAAGCAGAAAGATATTATTACTGTTCAAGAAAATCAGACAGGCATACACGAAACATTTTCTCTCAAGCCAGCACCCGAAATTCCACCGTTAGAGGAGTGTCTCGCTCAGCTCAAAACCTTAATCCAAGCTGAGCAGAAGTCAACTTCTCATCACTGGGTAAAGCTTTCTAGAATTTCGGAAGTTTTCCAAGGGTACTATCAATTTACAATCAGTCAAGTGATGCAAAAATACTCTCCTGGCAAAAGAGCAAGAGATATTTTTATTGAAAACCCTGCCTATTTTGTGATTCACCAAGACCCTAGTCAAACTGAGCTATATGTGACGCTTTTTGAGGCTCCTCATCCTATCGATAACAACACACCGCAATCATCTTCAATAGCGAAAGAAAAAAATAAGCTTAGTAGTGTACCTAAATCTCACGCTGAGTTAGAAAGTGCTTTATCTCAATTAATTCTCAAGTTAGGCGAAACCACGACTGACGGTTCTGTGCCGATCGCTATTTTAGGAAGCGAGTTTAATAAACAATTTGGTCAGCCCGTGACTCAAGTTGTCAAAGATCTGAAGCTTGCTAGTAGTTTTATCAAGTTTGTTCGCACCTGTTCTGGCTTGAAAATAAAGATGACAAATAAGCTTTATCACGTCATGATTGTATCTAAAAAGGGATCGAATTCGGCATGAAATCCTAGTGTTTTCACCAACTATTTATTCTCGTTTAGTGTAATAAAAGCTCACTAAAAAGAAAAATCCTAATAAAAAATAATAAATTATGTCTCTCACAGACTCCAAAATCTGGGGGTGTGGGTAGCATAGTGCCAATTACATCCGCAGTTTCGGTAAGCTGCTGGTAGCATCTCTAACCTTTCCTGTTTGCGGATCTTGCAACGCTAGCTATGGCTATTCAGAAACTTCCTCTCGAAGCAGTGCAAAAAATTAGGCAGTTTATTCAAACTGCTTTAACCTTGCCGGACTTAGAAAATGCACCCAAAAGTCAAACTCTTTTTGACCTCACTGATGAGCTACCAGAACCAGACTCTTTAGATTCTTTGGGTGATTTGTTTAAGCTGGCGAGCTTACCTGAAGAGTCACCTCACACTCCCAATGCTGAAGGGCGCTGGTTTATTAGCACAGTAAATCCAGCTGCAGCAATGATGAAACTACCAGGGCTGCAACTGCAAACAGGCTTGAAAATGGTAGGTTATCTACATCGCACGGCGGAAGGGGGCTCAGGAGTGATCTATGCCCTGCCTGAAGAATTTAGTACTACAGCTCAGCTCGAAAAAGGCTTAACGGTCAGTGGCGATCGCACCCAACCCCCTCAACCAGAAGGTGCCTTGCCTGATTTTATGGAGGCGATTACAGGCGATCGCTCTCCTGCTTCTTATTTAGTGGCTTCGTTGCTGTTGCGAGAGTTGCAAGAATTTGGTGCAACAGGTAAATACTGCCAGTGGAGCCATCACCGCTTAATTCAAGCCATTCCACCTCAGGTAAACTGGCAATGGCGCAGCGAAACGCCCAAAGATTTTTCGCCGAAAGTTGCTACTGCACCCGATGGTCGTTCGATTGTTGAGTTTTTTAGCTGTCGGGTAGCTGCCCCGATCGCCATTTTTCGGCATGTCGATCAGTACCCTGCAGGACAGTACAAACCTACTGTAGTTAATCAAGTTGTTGCGGTCAAACCGCCAACCTCAACCACTCCCACTAAGACCAAGTAATGCTGAAAAACCCAATTTCATAGAGGCGAAGTGGGTGTTGCTGAAGTTTGGGGTGTTAAGCTGACTTCTTTGACTTGTCCGACTTCACCCAGCGGCTTGGCTGCTCCTCGATTCACGGCTACGTTGACTCCGCCTGCGTTGCCCGTCAATAACGTGATTTGCCGTTGAGCTGTCCACGTTTGCTGAGAGCCTGGTTCCAAGGTACCTTCAAACGCTGATTTACCGTCCACTGTGACTTGTACCCAAGCTTCTTGAGTCACCTTAACCGCAGCTTCTACCGGAGCAGTTTTGGCAGCAGGTTTAGGGCTAGGGCGTGCTGCAACTGGAGCAGCAGGTTGAGTTGTGCCAGAAGAGGGTTGGCTCACGGGGCTGGGTTGAGTGCGAGTGACAGTCGTTGGTTTGCGTGAGGTCAGCAAAGCCGTTAAGCCCCAACCGAGTAGACCTAACCCCACGAATGCTCCAATTGCGATCGCGGCTGGTTTTTGCCAGTCACCCAGAGCGATCGCTAACTTATTTTCGGCTTGAGCTTGAGGTTCTGGCTCTTCAGGTGGAGGCGGTGGGGGGGCAATTTCTGTCGGAAACTGTTGGGCGAGCGTCACTCCATTGAGACCCACGGCTTCTCCGTAGCGTCGAATGAAGCCTTGAACAAAGATCGGTTCTGGGAGTTGCTCTACTTGTCCAGCATCTAACGCCCGCAAAGCCCGCAACGGAATGTAAGTACGGGCAGCCAACTGCTCCAGCGTTATGTCTTGAGACTCCCGCTGCTGGCGCAATTGGGTGCTGATTTCCTGTAGTTTTTCGATCTGCTGTGGCTCTAAACGATTCACGCGCTTTCTCCACTCTTGACTGAGATGTGATCAAGAACCTCGCTGGCTCACCTCCCCAGCAGGATAGCAGGCTAAGTAGCCCTACGGAAAGACCTCATCCCCTTCCTAGAGAGCGTAGGCAGAGCCATCGGTTTAGAGTAGTCTGTAATCAAAGTTAATGTAGTAAGCTGCTGCTGTCCTGCCAATGTTAAGGCTGATTACTGATTTTGATGGTCCGATCATGGATGTTTCTGATCGGTACTACTGGGTGTATCAGTATTGTTTAACCCAAGTAAAACGCCCTGGGCAAGTCGTTTATCCGCTTTCAAAAACAAAATTTTGGCAGCTCAAGCGATCGCGAATCCCTGAGCAGCAGATTGGTCTTCAGTCGGGGTTAGATGCTAAGCAAGCTCATGAGTTTGCTCACTTACGTCGCGTTACAGTCCATACCCTGCCCTATCTCGCCTATGACAGTGTGATCCCAGGGTCAGTCGCGGCGTTAGAAAAAATTCAACAGGCCGGAGCTGATATTGCGGTGATGACGATGCGCCACACCTGGGAACTGGACTATGTATTTCAGCGCTACAACTTAGGCAGGTTTTTTCCCAAAGAGCGCTGCTATTGCCTTTCCAATGACTATGTGAAAGAGAGTGATGTCGCTGATAAACCACGGCTGATGGCTCAAGCGATCGCTGAATTACCCCCCGCCCATGAAACCTGGATGGTGGGTGATACTGAAGCTGATATCGTCGCCGCCAAGACCTACGGTGTGAAAGTAATCGGGGTTTTGAGCGGCATTCGCGATCGCCAGCAACTTGAGCAATATCAACCCGATCGCATCGTCAACAACCTCAGCGAAGCCGTAGAGCTCATGCTTGAGATGTTCCTCCAACGGGCCAGTTAACGCAAGAAACTGCTAATCAACCAAAGCAGCAAAAAGGTGATCCAAGCTGCAAATGGATTCGGGCCAATCCCAACGGGGCTGAGCATTTGTTGCACAAGGGGATAGAGCTGTACCCCAACCACAATGCCCACGACGGCTCCTACCAGAGTCCACAAGACAGAACGACCAAACTTACGTTCTTTGCGGTTGAGGAAATAGAGACTACTCCCAACCCCCAAAGCCAACGCCAAACCGGGTGCATAGACGCTCAAGCCCGCAAAGCCAGAAAAGAGCGCCGCTGGCCACAACACATCGGTACGGCTCGGTGTATCAAGAGCAAAAATGTTTTGTACCCAAGCTGGAGACTGGGGTGCAGGAGGAGGGGTAATGGCTGCTGGGGGAGGAGTCAGCTTTTCGGGAAATCGAATCCGATCAGGTACTTTGATCTTGCCTTCTTGCCGCATTCGTAGGCGATCCATCAAAATCGCATCGTAAGCAGCTTCAATCACTTCCACGCGCTTGCGATCGCCTGCGTGAGTTTCTACCAAGCGATTCCGCGCATCTTGAATTTCGTCAAACGAAGCAGCCTCAGTCAGCCCAAGCTCTTCGTAGGGACTTTGATCACTCATCTCAAACCTCCGAGACCCCCACTATACCCAATTATGATTAATACATAGAAAAAACAACTGGAAGGTCAACAGTGTCAGCTTCGACTTTACTGATTTGATCTCCTAGGCATAAGTGTAACGTGTCATTTTACCTTCACCGACATGTCTATCTCTTCGGACGCTGATCATGCCTGATTTTCTCAATCTCCAGCCCCTGGTTCTTTGTCAGAACCACCGAGTGATTTGTTTAACTCCTGTGATTAAATGTCACAAATTAAATACAGACAAGCTAAAAACTCGACAGGCAGGTTAGTTTAAGGTGTCCTCTTAATGAGAGATTGATCAGTAATATCAGTTAGTTAAAGCTAGTTAAAGCGATCGCTACTCAAGCATTCTCGGTAAATATCGGTAAATAATTGTCTAAAATGCTAATGCATCATTATTATCGTAAGTCTATGGGCCGTTTGATGTTTTTGGCGGTTCTGTAACTTTACTTTTGATTTCCGTAAGTTCGTTGTTAACCTATATCCACTTTTCAGCGCAAGGTTATGGCCATGGCCCAAGCCAATAAAATACTCGTTGTTGATGATGACCCTGCGATTCGGAATCTCATCCATCGTTTTCTGGGCAAAAAAAGCTACCAAATGGAGTCTGCAGAAGACGGCAAGACAGCCATGGCTCTGTTTGAGCAATTCGACCCTGATTTGGTCATTTTGGATGTCAATCTTCCCGACGCAAACGGCTACAACCTCTGTCAAGAAATGCAGAGTCGAACCAATGTTTTTGTTTTAATGCTGACAAGTCGGACTGATGAAGCCGACAAAATTAAGGGATTTAGCCAGGGCGCTGACGATTACATCACCAAACCTTTTAGCCTAGGAGAGCTAGGAGTTCGGGTAGAAGCTTTATTGAGACGAATTCGCGAACGTACGCCTGCCGAGCAACAGTGCCTCATTTTTGACAAGTTAGTGATCGACCCAGTACGGCGAGAAGTTACGCTCAACAATGGCATTGTGCCTTTGACTGCTCTGGAGTTCGACTTACTGCACTTCTTAGCCAGCCACCCAGGTCGTGTTTGGCGACGGGCTGAGCTGATTCAAGAAGTTTGGGATTATGAATATGTCGGAGATCAGCGGGTGGTTGATGTTCATATCGGTCAAATTCGCAAGAAGATCGAGATTGATACAACCCAACCAGAGCTAATCCAAACAGTGCGTGGGGTCGGTTATAAATTTGAATCACCACCGCCTAACGAAAAGCCCAAGACCGGAGCCTGAGGTGTTTTTCAAGAATGCCGTCTAGTCATTCTCTGCTTTCAAAGCAGCAGAACTAATACGCTCAGGGTACATCTACAATCTGGCACACCCGCACCCACTGGCTAAGACGGCTGCAATAGTCGGGGCTGGTAAATTTCGGTGTCCAAAAGTGATTCAGGTCAGCATCAAGCCGTGGGGATAGCTTGACCGGAAAAATGCCCATTCAGTGCAAAGCGGCTTGCCAAAACTTGTCGGTAGACTGCCTCATATCCATCTGTCATGCGCTGAACGCTAAAGCGATCGCTGACATATCTTCGACAAGTTTCTCGATCTAGCTCTGCGGCCTGAGGAATAGCAGCAACGCATTCTTCGATCGTGTCACACAGGAAACCACTGATGCCGGGAGCAATGATTTCTGGGGTAGACCCTAGTCGCATCGCAATGACAGGGGTACCAGCCGCCATCGACTCTACCATCACCAGGCCAAAGGGTTCGCGCCAGGTAATCGGAAACAAAGTTGCTACCGCCCCACCCATGAGCGCATTTTTCATCTCGTGATCAGCTTCTCCGAGATATTCAATCTGCTTGCCATCAATCAGGGGTTTAATTTCGCTCTCAAAGTACGCAGCATCTACCACATCGACTTTACCTGCCATCTTAAGTCGCCAACCTGAGGCTTTGGCAATTGCGATCGCATGGTGTGGCCCTTTCTCAGGCGACATCCGTCCCAAAAAAGCCAGATAGGGCGGTTCATCAGGCTGAGGATGAAAGCGGTGATTTTCGACTTCAATGCCGTTATAGACCGTTGCTACACAGTTTAAGCCTAGTCGTGCTTCCTGTTGGCTCTGAGAAATGCTGACATAGGGCTGTTCTTTTGCATAGGTCAACAGTTTCTCATTGTCTGGAGTAAAGACACCATGTAACGTGTGAACGGTTGGCGTTTTGACTAATTTGGCGTAGGGCAAAGCTGCACAGCCCATATGCGAATGAATAATATCAAAATTCTGAGCCTGCTCATAAACATGGCTGAGCTGGAGCATTTCATAAATTGCATACTCTCGTACTTCAGGGTCGAGCCTTAATGCTCGCGGATGGACAGACTCTAACTGCGCTAAGGTTAGCGAATCGCCCGAAGCAAATAAGGTAACATCGTGTCCTCGCCGAACGAGTTCATCGGTTAGTAAACCCACGACCAGTTCAATGCCACCATAGGCTGGAGGGGGAACTCTCTCCCCGAGAGGGGCGACCTGAGCAATCCGCATACAAAACCTCCACGGATATCTACCCAAAACTTCGCAGTGCTCCAACCATAGC
>CBIHQL010000233.1:0-6849 GCA_966211855.1 uncultured bacterium | reverse complement strand
CTTATCTGCGCCCTGATGGTAAAACTCAGGTGACCGTGGCTTATGAAGATGGTCGCCCTGTAGGCATTGACACGGTACTGGTGTCTACCCAACACACAGCAACCATTGGCGACATTACCGACGAAGCTGAAGTTCAAGCCAAGATCAAAGAGGATCTTTGGGAACTTGTGGTGTTGCCAGTCTTTAGCGACCTAGCCGTGCAACCTGATGACAACACCCGGTTCTTGGTGAACCCCACTGGCAAATTTGTGATCGGTGGCCCCCAGGGTGACGCAGGTCTAACCGGACGCAAGATTATTGTCGATACCTACGGTGGTTACTCGCGTCATGGCGGCGGTGCATTTTCTGGTAAAGACCCCACAAAAGTAGACCGTAGTGCTGCTTACGCCTGCCGTTACGTCGCCAAGAATATTGTTGCTGCTGGCTTGGCTGAGAAGTGCGAAGTGCAACTCAGTTACGCCATTGGGGTGGCTCGCCCAGTCAGTATCTTGGTGGAAACCTTTGGGACGGGCAAGGTTGATGATGAGCGGTTGCTAGAACTCGTGAAGCAACACTTTGAACTTCGGCCTGCAGGCATCATCAAAGCCTTCAATCTCCAAACTTTACCCGGTGAGCGTGGGGGTCGCTTCTACCAAGATGTAGCCGCTTATGGTCACTTCGGTCGCACTGACCTAGAGCTACCTTGGGAACAAACCGACAAAGCCGAGTTGCTGAAAGAAGCCCTTGTTCTCTCTAGCGCTGCGGTTTAAGCTGGCTCAGCATAAGCTCAACAGTTTAATAGCGCACTTGTAGCGTCACGATCGCACCTACGTCTTGATCACCTCCAATGATCGGCGTGGGTGCTTTGACATTTTGAGCAAGTTCACCAGCGATCGCTGGCATCGGGATGGGCATTTGGTTGATGCCGCTGACTTGGACGTTGACAATCTCTCGCTGCTGGAGATCTAAAGCACCTAGAGCTGCCTGCACTTGCGATCGCGCCTGGTCGGTGGCCTCTGCGATCGCGGCTTGCTGAGCTTTCACGAGTGCATCATCTGCTGCAACGAAGCTAACACTATCAATGCGACTGGCCCCTGCCTTCACGGCATCATCTAACAGCGTGCCTACTTTGTCGGTCGGTAACCGAAAGCTGACCATATTCGCGCCAGAATAGCCTTTGATGGTTTGTTCACCATCTTTGTAACTGTAGTTCGGGTTCAGCCTTACGCCTGTGGTTTCGAGCTTTTCGACTTGACGAGATTTTAAGAGGTCGATCACTGCTTGCGATCGCTGCGCCACTTGTTGTTGCACCTCCTCAGCCGTTTGACCAGAGACTTCCACACCGAGTTGGACTTGAGTGAGCGTGGTCGGAATGCTGACTTCGCCTTTGCCCGATACCGTTAAAGTACGGTTGAGAGAGTTGGTGCTAGAAGGAGCCTGGCAAGCTGTGAGGCCGAGTAGCGCGATCGCCAGTGCCAAACCCGATCCGCGATGCCAAAGACTAGAACGGTGGAGTAGAACACGATGGGGCAACATGATGTTTGTCTCTTAGGGATATAGTGTGAGGTGTTTTTAATCTGGCATTCGCTGATGGCTTACATGGGTTGAGTTACAGTTTTGGAAACTCCAGGCTGAATGTGTAGTGATGGTCGCGATCGCTTTTCTCAACCAACTTCCAACGCTGACTGATGAGCAACTGCGGCAAGATTATTTGCACCCCCCCCTTGAACGGAAAGGCGTATGCCAGTGGGCGGCGATCGCGATCGACACCACACCCCCACATCGCAGAGCAACCTAGTACGATCTGAAAGGGAGAGTGCCCGACCTGGAAATACGCTTGATTTAAATCAGCGAGAACAGGTTTAATGAATTCTCTCGTTCGCGATCGCCTCTGGACACCTATGACCGTCACCACCGATTTTCTCAGCCACCTCAACCCCTCACAAAGACAAGCTGTAGAACATTACTGCGGGCCGCTGCTCGTGGTGGCGGGGGCAGGGTCGGGTAAAACGCGAGCGTTGACCTATCGGATTGCTAATTTGGTGTTGACGCACCGGGTAGACCCCGAAAATATTTTGGCGGTGACCTTTACCAACAAAGCCGCCAAGGAAATGAAAGAGCGGATTGAGCGGTTGTTTGCCGAGCGCCAAGCCTTGGATGAATTTGGCAAGCCGTTCAATGTGTTGGCTCCTTACGACCAAAGGCAGTTGCGATCGCGAGTTTATAAAACCTACACCAAAGACTTGTGGATTGGCACCTTCCACGCCCTTTGTTGCCGGATGCTGCGCTTTGATATCGACAAATATCAAGACCCTAATGGACGGAAGTGGAATAAGAATTTCTCGATTTTTGATGAGTCCGATGCACAAAATCTCGTCAAAAATATTGTCCAAAATCAGTTGAATTTAGACGACAAAAAGTTTGATCCGCGATCGGTGCGGTATGCGATCAGTAATGCCAAAAATCAAGGTTGGACTCCGCAGGAACTCGAACAAAACCAACCGAACTATCGGGGTCGCGTAATTGCTAATGTCTACAGTTGCTATCAAGATGCCTTGGTTGCCAACAATGCCTTAGATTTTGATGATTTGATTTTGCTGCCTGTGCAATTATTTCGTCAAAATGAGCAGGTTTTAGGCTATTGGCACAAGCGATTTCGACATATTTTGGTCGATGAATATCAAGACACCAACCGCACCCAATACGACCTGTTGCGATCGCTGGCTACCAATGGTGAAGATTCTCAGACCTTCAACAATTGGAATCACCGCTCGATCTTTGTAGTAGGGGACGCTGACCAGTCGATCTATTCGTTCCGGATGGCTGATTTCAAAATCTTGATGGGCTTCCAAGAAGACTTTGGCGATCGCTTGCCCGACGACGACACCCGGACAATGGTGAAGTTGCAAGAAAATTACCGCTCTACCGAGAATATTCTTCAGCTTGCCAACGAACTGATCGAAAATAACACCGAGCGGATCGATAAGGTGCTGCAACCGACGCGGGGAGCGGGTGAACCAACTTTCTGCTACCGCGCCGATGATGAGACTGCCGAAGCCGAGTTTGTCGTGCAGCAAATCCGCACTCTGGAATATCAAAACCCAGAGCTAAGTTGGGGTTCATTCGCGATTCTCTATCGAACCAACGCCCAATCTCGTGCCTTTGAAGAAGCCTTAGTGCGGGGGCGCATTCCCTATAAGGTGATTGGGGGGCTGAAGTTCTACGATCGCCGAGAGATTAAAGATGTCTTGGCCTATTTGCGGGCGATCGCCAACCCTGCCGACACACTCAGCTTATTGCGAGTAATCAACACCCCCCGGCGCGGAGTCGGTAAAGCCACGATTGATGCACTCACCAGTGCGGCCCAACAGCTAGGGGTGCCACTATGGGAAATTTTGCAAGATGAAACGTCGGTGAAAACCTTAGCAGGGCGATCGGCAAAAGGCGTGCTCAGCTTTGCCAACATGATCCAAACTTGGCAAGAGAAACTCGAAACCGTATCAGCAGCAGAGGTTGTTCAAGGGATTCTCGAAGATTCGGGTTACATTCAAGACTTGCAAGCCCAAGGCACCGATGAAGCCCTCGATCGCGTGCAAAACGTGAATGAGCTTTACAACGCCGTTCGCCAGTATGAAGAAGAGAACGAAGACAAGAGCCTGCCGGGATTCCTGGCTAGTGCTTCGCTTGCTTCTGATTTAGACGATTTAAACGAAGAAGATGCTCGCGTTTCTCTGATGACGTTGCACTCGTCTAAAGGGTTGGAGTTTCCGGTGGTCTTTTTAGTGGGGCTAGAGCAAGGGCTATTCCCCAACTTTCGATCGCTCGAAGACCCCGCAGCATTGGAAGAAGAACGACGGCTCTGCTATGTCGGTATCACCCGCGCCCAAGAGCGTTTGTTTATCAGCCATGCCCGTGAGCGGCGGTTGTATGGTACACGAGAAGCGGCGAGTCCTTCGTTGTTCTTAGCAGAGCTGCCCAGAGAGCTACTGACGAGCAACACAGCCACCGCGATTCCTACCAAGATGACCCAGGGGATTGCCGAGGCCAAGCGTCGTGCCAGTACACCCACAACCCCTCGCCCTAACAGCCACGAACAAGATTGGAACGTGGGCGATCGCATAGTCCACAAAGCCTTTGGGGTGGGTCAAGTCACCCATATTTTTGGTAAAGCCGACAAAATTTGCTTAGCAATCAAGTTTCCGGGGTTAGGCCAGAAAATCATTGACCCCAAAATCACCGTCTTGCAACGGGTTGAGTAGGCTAATCCTGAAATCTACTCGCGATCGCCTCTATCCTGAAAGAAAGGAGATTGAAATTAGAGGCTCAAAACACGCATGGCTAAGCATACTCAAGCCCATATGTCTAAAACGTTGGATAAATATCGTTCCGAAAGTTGGAAGGATATGACCAAACGCCAGATGGAATATTACATGGGAGCCAAGCTGATTGAGATTGGTGTGAACCCCAAGTCAGCCATTTATCGGTGGGCAGTCGAAGACAAAGGCAGAAGTGAAGTGTGGACGTATAGTGCCTACTGGGGAGATTCGCGTGAAAAAATCGAACAACAAGAACAAGAAGCCCAGCCGTAAGTCTGCACCGTCAAGGCAGGAAGCTACAACAGGTGAGTTCGGTTAGCTCTACCTCTGGATTAATTGCTGAGTCGGTGAATTCTGGTTACATTTATTTACATAAGTTAACCAAAGTTAACAAGGAGCGCCGACATGATTCTGGTCATTGCATTACTCGTCATTGGTTGGGTTGCGGCGGCAATTCTAGGCTCTCAAGCTTATTTTCGGGGTGAGCAAAGAAAGCCGATTCATGAGCGCAACTGGCGATCGGCTTCTTTTGAGCAACTAGCGACCTCAATCACAGGCACCACCACCGACTACAGCGATCGCGTTCCTGCTTATCAAATGGATGCCTACGCGAGCAACACCCTACCGAACGCTTAACAGCTTGGGTGATTCAACGTCTAACTCCACACTCAAATTTATGCGCATCAGCAAAGCCTCCAATCGGGGGCTTTTTGCATTTGATTTGATCCCTAAGGCTGAGGGGATTCTCAGCTTGCTTCCCTATCGTTAAAAGCAGCGTGAGAACTGAGGTGTTTCCAGAACTGGCATGCAGCTCATGCTCACCACATAGCACAAGGGAGAAAACAATGAGTTATTTAGTTTTAATTGCGATTTTGGCTTGGGGCTTGGTTTACTTACTGATGAAACTCACGGGCGATCGCAAATCTTCTAGCTAACAGCGCCACCCATAAGTTCCACACTGATCACTGGATCATGTGAGTGAGGCGGTTGAGACGTTCAGAGTAGCTTTTCATGACTTGAAGCGCAAACAAAGGCGTTTCTTGCACCACAAAGAGAAAGCGTTTTTCGTCTAAAAAGGCGAGTTTGCAAGCGGTTTTAGCGATCGCCGTATAAGGGCGTGGCGCTGTCGTAACCAAAGCTCCTGCACCAAATACCTCACCACAATGCAAAGTTTCAACGGCTCGTTGGTTGACGAAAAGCTCAACCTCTCCTTCCAAAACGCCATACATATAGTCAGCGGGCTGCCCTTCCTGAAAGATAGCGTCTCCAGCACCAAAAGGCTTGGGTTCAGGTTGTCTTTGAAAAATGCTGAGCGTGATGGCGGGGTCTAACATGCGGTTGTGGCTCCTATGGGCAGGTCATTATCAATCCAGATTTAAGATGCCCAGACGCGTAAGGCAACGACATCTTAATCTGGACGATCGTTGATATATGAATCGAAGTGGATTCTATCAAAAAAGCACTGAAGCTTGATTCTGCACTACTACATCCGCACCTGCTTAGTTTGCAAATATGTTAGTGATAGTTTGTGGGTAGATTTAAGAAAATAACCTCACAGAGCTATTCCTAGCCTGAGAAAACTGATGAGCGAGTCGAGCAACCTGATGGAGTTCTTGCTTTAGTTGTTCTAGCTCACTGCTGCTGAGGGTATCGGTTGTCAATTGAAGTGTGATTGCCTGTGCTATGGCCTTGGGTGAAAACGCTTGATGCATAGAAAGCTTTTGTGACTTTGGTTAGTCTGAGATTAGACCTGGAAGGTTAAGACGCCAGAAAGCCCCAAGTTATGTTGACGCAAAAATATAAATGTTTAACCACCGTTCGACATCTTTACACTCCGAGTCATGGGCTTTACAGCTAGAGCCTTAGAAAGTACTGATAAGTAGCAGACATTAAACCAACTTGATACACAAAAAACCGCCAGATTAGCTTCTGACGGTTCTTAAGAATCTTGAAAGTGGATTATCGGGCGGCAGTTGGCATCCCGAGAATGTCTTCAATTCTGGGCATCTCTTCCAAAGGAATCACCCGACCTTCGTCTTCAAAACCTGCAATTTGGTCGAAGTTGAGATAGCGGTAGAGGTTGTCGGCAAAGGGGTTGATCTTGTTCGTGACAATCTCTAAGTATTCTGGCACGGTAGGAATGCGACCGAGCAGCGCACAAACAGCCGCCAACTCTGCCGACCCTAGGTAAACCTGTGCCCCTTTGCCCAAGCGGTTATTGAAGTTGCGAGTAGAGGTGGAGAATACCGTAGCGTTATCAGCAACGCGGGCTTGGTTACCCATGCAGAGTGAGCATCCTGGCACTTCGGTTCTCGCGCCTGCCACCCCAAAGGTGCTGTAAACGCCTTCTTCTTTGAGTTGGTGCTCATCCATGCGAGTGGGTGGGGCGACCCACAGACGGGTGTTGACCGGGGGCGCACCTTCAAGCACTTTTGCAGCCGCTCGATAGTGACCGATGTTGGTCATGCAAGAGCCAATAAACACCTCATCAATCTTGTCTCCAGCTACTTCTGACAAGAGCTTGACGTTGTCGGGGTCATTGGGGGCAGCAACG
>CBIHQL010000232.1:0-6849 GCA_966211855.1 uncultured bacterium | reverse complement strand
CAAGGCAGAACCTAAGCTAGGGGACGTAATTCACCTGCACTGGATTCAAGGATTTTGTGGTTTCAACCCACATCAAAAACTCCAATCCTGGCGAGTCATTTTGGGCAACTTACGTAACTTTTTATTCTTCAAGCAGCGAGGATATCGGCTCGTTTGGACAGTTCATAATACGATCTCTCATGAACGGAGTGCTCCTAAAATCGAGCATTTCTTTCGCTGGTGCTTGAGCCATCTTTGTGATGACATCATCGTCATGAGTGAGTATGGTCGGCAGGAAGTAGCTCGACTCTACGGACGCAAGCACCGAGTGCATGTGGTTCCTCATGGGAATTATATCGGAGCGTATCCTAATCAAATTAGCCAAGAAGAGGCTCGTCAGCAGCTTGGTCTCACACCGCAGCAGACGGTGATTCTTTATTTTGGTCAAGTTAAACCTTACAAAGGCGTTGAAAACCTAATCGCTGCTTTTCAAAAACTTCAAGGGGCTCCAGGCCAAGAAGTCATCCTTTTCATTGTCGGTGCTTGCAATGATGCAAAATTAAAAGCGGAGATCGAGCAAGCCGCTCAAATAGACTCTCACATCCGTTTACATCTACAGTTTGTACCTGATGAAGCCATCCAGGTTTATCTCCACGCCTGTGATTGGGTGGTTTTGCCCTATCGGCACATCTTGAATTCCGGCTCAGCACTGTTGGCTCTCTCCTTCGGTCGTCCGGTCATTGTTCCTCGTCGTGGCGCTTTGACCGAATTAATTACCGATGGTCAGCAGGGTTTATGCTATGACTGCGATCGCGACCTCACCAACACACTCCAGCGAGCGTTGCAAGTTACTCCGGAACAATGGCAGCATATGTGTCATCAGAGTTATAGCTTAGCCCAACAGTACGACTGGTCAAAGATTGGGGCACAGTTGTACCAGATTTATCAGCAAGGGAAGTCACAGCTATGAGATAACTATCAACTGAGCAGCTTATAGGTGCGATCGATATCCCTCATAACGCGCATAGAGTGAGCAACAATTTTTTTATTACAGCGACGAGGAACGATGAAACTACTGGTAATCCTTCCTTCCACAATGCGAGGCGGCGTTGAAGAATATGCCCTCAAGATTACTTCAGCTGCTGTTTGTTCGGGATGGGATGTCCACATCGGCTTCCCTCAAACTGCAACGACAATACCACTCATTCAAGATTTTGCTGATAAGGGAGTTCGCTATCATCGTCTCAACATTGCTGAGAATCACCACTCTAAACTCTGGGCTGCTAGTCAATATGGTCTCCGCCTGATCCGAACTCTAGCCTTACTGCTGAAGATTAAACCCGATGTTGTTCAAATTATTCTACCTTGGCCTGACTCTTGCTTAGCCAGCATTTTGGCGTGCGGGTTGCTGAAGGTACCGACTTTAGTACGCTTTGGTCTCGTCCCGTATCGGTGGTCTTTTAGTAATCTCAAACTCAAAGCCTACGCCTGGGCTAGAAATAGAAATCAACAATGGCTTGCCATCTCTGAGAACAATCGTCGGTTGATTTCTGAGTCATTTCAGATTCCTTTAGCGGAGGTTTTACGGATTTATAACGGCAGTACCGTCCGGCCCATGACAACTCGCGATCGCACCACCAGCGATCTTGTGAGACGTGAGGTTCGTCAAGAATTAGGACTACCTTCTGATCAATTATTGGCCTTAACCGTCGGGCGACTCGATCCCCAAAAGGGCTATACTGACCTGGTTCCAACTATCCCTCACCTTGTCAAGGAATTCCCCCAATTACAATTTGCCTGGGTTGGCGATGGCTCGCAACGGCAAGAACTCATGGAGCAAGTGCAGGCTTATGGAGTTGCAGACAAGGTTTCTTTTTTAGGATACCGCTCCGATGTACCGCGTCTGTTGCAGGCATCTGATCTGTTTGTATTCCCCACTCACTATGAGGGAGGCCAATCTTTTGCCTTAGCAGAAGCAATGGCTTATGGCTTGCCAATCGTGACTTCTGACGCGAGTGGCATTCCCGAAGTAATTAGCCAGGGTGTCCACGGACTGATAGTTCGTACGGGTGATAGCTGCGATTTACTAGAAGGGTTACGCTGGGCCTTGCGCAATCCTGAGCCAATGCAAACGATGGCGGAACAGGCTCAACAGCGAGTGAGCGAATTTTCACATGACCGCATGGTGAAGGAGACCCTGGAAGCGCTGGAAAAGCTTAGTCATAAAGTCTCATGCAATGTAGTTAGCAATGGAGATGGCTCTGATGCAAAAGATAGTTACACACCCTCAGAACCCTAAGAAAGTGGCGCAGACCCAGACCTTTGAGTCTGATTCTAGTCATCTCTCACTAGCCCACAGACCGCCGCGATCGCGACTGGCTCAAAAACGCAGTAGTGTCCATATCATCAATCTCATTTCTAATATGTTGGGGGTTGACCCTTTCAGTTGTCGAGTGCGGCAGCGGCTCTTTGAGTGGTTAGGTAACCAGTTTGGGCCTGGAACATATATTTGGGGTAGCAACACTTACATTGGTGGCGGCAAACTCACAACAGGAGCCAACTGTTTCATAAATCGCGGCTGTTTTTTTGATTTTAATGCTCCCGTCACCTTCGGAGACAATGTAGTCGTTGGGCACGGAGCAACATTCATCACAGCCGATCACCAAATCGGCAATGCAACTCGTAGAGCTGGCCCTATTGTTGGTAAGCCGATCGTGATTGAAAATGGCGCTTGGATTGGTGCCAATGTCACAATTTTGCCAGGAGTTGTCATCGGTCAAGGTGCAGTCGTCGGCGCTGGGGCTGTGGTTACCAAGAATGTACCTGCTAATACGGTTGTTGCGGGTGTCCCTGCAAAAGTTATCAAGGAGCTGGAGGTCTATGTCAGCCATTGAGACCAATATTTGCTCACAAACCCTTGCGGTTCAGGAGAAGCATTACCAACCAAGAATCGCAATGCTATTGAGTTGCGACACTTTTGAAGATTTTTTTGGCAAAACCTTTGGACTCAATAAAGATGGCTACTTAGCCAACTACCGTAATGATTTCGCTTGGGACTATGCGGCGGGCTTAAGAGAGCAAAAAATTGACGCGATTATCTATGTTTTGTCTCTAAAATACTCAGGGTTTTACGAAACTCCTGATCACTTCAAAGTTCGTTTTATCCCATTAGCTCCTTGGTACCGAGTTGCGCGGAAATTTGTTTCTAGATTCAAGCGATTTTTGGCAATGACCTACTTGTCTGAGTGGGTCAATATGCAGGCTTTTATTCATACGTTGCCAAGTTGTTTAGCAGAAGATAAAGTTTCACTTCTATACATTCAAGAATATTGGACAAATCGCTTTGACTTTCTCATCAACCAACTCAATATACCGATAGTTGGGGCTGGACATGGTGCCCAAGAGCGGTTTGCGATCGCAGCAGAGAAGCAGAAATCTCTGCCCAAGGCTGTGAAAGTCATTTGTCAATCTCAAGAAGATTTATTGAAAGTAAAAAACTATGGTGGCAATGCCATTTTAATTTCCAATTCAGCAGATACAGACTTCTATTGTCCTGACTCAAGGGTTGCAAAAAGCGATCGGGTTATTTTGACAGTGGCTCGCCTGGAAGAGCGGCAAAAGCGAACTTCTGATTTGATTCGAGCCCTCTTTCATTTAGAACCAAGTTGGACATTAGAGATTGTGGGATCTGGCCCTAATTTGCAGTCATTACAGAAGCTAGCGAAACAGTTAGGAGTTAGCGATCGCGTCCGTTTTTTAGGTTTTATCCGGGATAAGCACATACTAAGAGAAAAATATCGTCAGTGCAGTGTGTTTGCTCTGCCCTCTGCTTGGGAAGCAGTTTCGCTCGTGGTGTTAGAAGCAATGAGTTGTGAAGCTGCCGTGGTGACAAGTGATATCGAAACCTTTCGAGAGTTGGTTATCAACCAAGTCAGCGGGGTGAGAGTCCCTGTGGGTGATCCAATAGCGTTGGCTCAGGGCATTACTGAGGCTTACCAGGATCGCGATCGCCTCGGTCAAGCTGCCCGTGAAATTGTAGTTCAGTCCTACTCCAAGCACCGAATGTTTCAACAGTTAGCCCAGGTGATTCGAGACTGCACCCCGGTGGTGTCCTCAAGCGATCGCCCTGTCTCCAGTTCTTTAGTTAAGGGAGAGAGTTGATGCGCATTCTCTTTGTTTCTGCCCATTTACCTACAAACTTACAAATTGATGTGCAGGGCATGTTCAAGCGCATGCGGATGTTTGTGGATGCACTGAAAGCAATCGCTGAGCTAGAAATGCTGTTTTATGTGCCGCCTGAGCAGGAGATTTCTCCAGACGCGATCGCGCAATTAGAGCAGGAGTTTCGGCAATATTGGCAAGTGGATATGCGTTTATCTCTCTGCCCACAAAACTCCAACTCAGAGGGATCCAAATGGAAGCAACAAGCCCTCGGTATGTTCGACTTCTTTCAACAAGGAGGGTTTGCGATCACCAGTGGCCCGCGTCAGCTCTGGGCTTTTGAGGAAGCGTTAAGCCGTCAACCCGATGCCGTGTTTGCTCACGGTTTGCAGGCAATGTGTCCGGCTTTGTTAACTCAGCGCCCCTTGCCCCCCATCTTTTTTGACCTCGACAATATTGAACACATTATGTTCATGCGGCAAATTCGTCAGCCTCCCACACGGCTTCGGACTTTGCTCTATTACCTGCAAGTCCCGACATTATGGCAAGGGGAGCGCCGAGCCATGCAACTCGCTCACCGTACCTTTGTCTGCTCAGAACACGATCGCCGCTATTTAGCCGAAAAGTGTGGGCTATCGGGCATTGTCGTGGCTCCTAACGCCTTAAACATCCCTCAGCCACAACCTTTAACTCGCGAACCTACGTTGCTGCTGTTGGGAGCTTATCACTACTATCCCAACATCAATGCGGCTAACTTTTTAATTGAGCAGGTGTGGCCCAAAGTCCGTCAAGCGCTACCGACTGCACAGTTAATCATCGCTGGTAAAGATCCGCACAATATCCACAGTTATGACAAGTCAGTAGCGGGTGTGGAGTTTACGGGGTTTGTGGATGATCTCGAAGCGCTATATCAGCGATCGCGCGTTGTTTGCTGCCCAATCTTTTCGGGGGGTGGCACTCGCGTCAAAATGATCGAAGCGGCTGCTTATGGCAAACCCATCGTTGCCAGTCAGATTGGGGCTGAGGGCTTAGAGATGCAGGATGGTCAAGAGTTTTTATTGCGAAATCAGCCTGATGAATTTGCCAATGCTTGCCTAGAATTGCTGCAAAATGATGCCCTTTGCGATCGCTTAGGCTCTGCTGCTCGCGCTGCCGCTATCCACCACTATGACCGCAAAAATATTGTGCAGCGGATTCAACAATATATCCAACCCGAAGTAGATGTGAGAACTAACAGTCAAACCTATGCTTACAAGCGATAAATCTCAGGGGCCTCTCGTTAGTGTTATTATCCCAACTTACAATCGCCCTCACTATCTTAAAGAGGCGATCGCGAGTGTGGTGCAGCAAACCTATGTCAACCTAGAAATTATTGTGTCCGATGATTGTAGTCTCGAAAATCCGGCTGCGATCGTTGATGCCTTTAATGACTCTCGCATTCGTTTACGGCGAAATCCAACTAATCTAGGGGTTGGGTTGAATGTCACCCGAGCTTTTCAAGAGGCGCGAGGTGAGTATGTTGCCAGCCTCAATGATGACGATATTTGGAGTCCAGATTTCGTTGCTAAACTGGTGCCTCTTTTGGAAGCCAATCCAGAGTTGGCCCTCACCTTTTGTGACTACTACGTGATCCGCGAGGATAGTAGCGTTGACGCAGTTGCTACAGAAGCCCAAACTCGGCGAGAAAAGCGTCATCAACTTCAAGCCGGAGTTTACCAACCTTTTTGGGAGATTGGGTTAATCGATCGCTCTGTGTTTACGGCTTCAGCGGCTTTAATTCGTCGTGATGCGGTTGACTGGAGCCGACTCCACGAAGCAGGCGTTTTTTGGGACTACTTCATCAGCTACCTGGCTTGTCGTTCGGGCCGGGGCGCTTACTACTGCCCAGAGCGCTTGTCTTACTACCGGATTCATGCTCAGTCAGAAAACATGACCAGTGGCAACCAAAATGCTGAGGCAAAAATTCGTAAAGGAAAGGCAGGTATCGCTTGCTACAAGAGGTTTATCGAGGATGCTCCGACCCCCGAATTAAAGAGCTATTTTCAGCAGGAGTGGGCTTATGCCAACGCAACTTTAGGAATTGGGTTGTTGCGGGCACAACAGGTCGAAGCGGCACGTCCCTATCTGTGGCGATCGCTCCGCCAAACCACATGGAATCCGCGAGCTTTAGTGGCACTTTTTCTTAGTTATATTCCTTATCCCTTAGCCAGCCCTTTTCTTCGAGTTCGTAACGTTTTTGCAGAGTATTCCAATCATCTTTAAGACGAAACCCCTGACCCAAAAACTACTCGATCATTAGTGAGGTTCATGCAAGCTCCTTCCGCCAAAGTTTCGGCTCAGCGATCGCCTTTCAACCTCAAACCTGCACCTGCGTGGATTGCCATTCTAGGATTCAGTTTGTTGACGGGCTTAGGGTTATTGGCTCCGGTGGGAGGGCTGATGCGGCTAGTCTTTCCAGCCGGAGCATTTGCGGTAGGGGCTTTCCTTTATCAGCGCTATCCTCTTCTATACTTGGGCTTTACTTGGTGGATTGCTTTTTTATCTCCTTGGGTACGGCGATTCGTAGATTACAAAAGTGGTTGGGTAGATCCCAGCACTATTTTGTTAGCTCCTTTTTTGGTCATGCTGGTGACGATCATCACATTGCTGCGATCGCTGCCACGGGCATCTCGGCAAGGAGGATTGCCCTTTATTTTAGCGTTGGCAGGG
>CBIHQL010000231.1:0-6860 GCA_966211855.1 uncultured bacterium | reverse complement strand
TTCCGATCGTTGCCTCACCCAGCGCCGCCAAAGTCGTGCAAGGACTGGGTTACCACCAAGTAATTACCCTCAATCACGACGAAACTTTTGACTTAGGCAATCAAATTGCAATTCGAGCTTTACCTGGCTCTCCGATTGGGCCGTTTGTCACCGAAAATGCTTACCTTCTCAAAGATATTGCCTCCGGGCTGACGTTCTACTACGAACCTCATGGTTACCATGCGCCTGTACTCAAAGAGTTGGGGCCAATTGATGTCGTGCTAACCCCCGTGATCGACATGAAGTTGCCTGTGGTGGGGTCAATTATTCAAGGCAAAGATAGCGCTCTCACTTTGGCAAGATGGGTGCATCCTCAGGTAATCGTTCCTACCGCAGACCCCGGAGATGCCAACTTTACAGGGATATTGATGGCTGCAATTCGCACTACAGGCACTATTGAGGAACTACGCTTCAAGTTAGCTGCCAATCATCTAACCACCAAAGTTCTCAAGCCTCAGCCCGGCGATCGCTTAGACTTGCAACTCAAACCCCACAAGGTCACAACTGCCTAAGCAACCCTTTAACGGCGAATAGAACCATCGGGTAACGTTGCGCCTTGTAAGTTGGCTTTATGCAATGTTGCCCATTCCCAATCGGCTCCTAATAAATTGGCCCCCTGCAAGTCAGCACCGCTGAGATTGGTGCCTCGTAAGTCAGCACCACTGAGATTAGCGCCTTGCAAGTTAGCTTTGCTGAGGTTAGCCCAACTGCAATCGGCGGCTGCGAGATTTGCCTCTGAGAAGTCGGCTCTTACAGCATAAATCCGGCTCAGATGGGCCTCAATCAACTTGGCTTTACTGAGGTTGGCTGCATACAAATGGGTGTTGATCAGCTCAGCTCGATAAAAGTTGGCACCCCTCAAGTCAGCATGATTGAGATGAGTCTCCATCAAGTTCGCTTCGCTAAAGTTGGCGCGGCTACAACTAGCTTTCTCTAGGTCAGCTTTGCGAAAGTTGGCTTCTCGGCAATCGGTACCGATCAAGTTGGCGTGGCTCAAGTCGGCTCGCTTCAAGTTAGCAGCCCGTAAGTCAGCCCCAATTAAATTGGCCTGCCGCAAACAAGCATCACGAAGATCAGCCCTGATCAAATTGGCATTCACCAGTTCGGCAGCTTCTAGACAGGCTTCAATCAGCTCTGTCGTTTGCAGAATTGCACTACTGAGGTTGGCATGGCTCAAGTCAGCTGCAATCAACTTGGCATGACTAAAATCACTACGGTTGAGATTAGCCTTACCTAGCATGGCACCGCGAAGATTAGCACGGCGCAAATCAACTTCGCTTAAGTCAGGTTCTAGGTCGTCATTGCCATTTCGCCACTCTAGCCATCGCACTGCTCCCAGCTTCAAAAAGGCTAGATGTTCTGGGTTTGCCATCGCCTACTTCCTCTATTCCCTTCCTTGTTCTGCTGGATTTTCGCGCCCAGTGACATTTTCGATCGCAGCCAAGGCAGCACTAGAACCCGCCAAAATATCTCGCTCTTCACCGCCGAGATATAAACGACCAAAGCTACCAAAGGCTTGCACCTCTAGCAAGTTAATCGATGATGCTTTTTCGGCTTCGTTGGCAGCTAATGCAGCATATCCCGCTGGCTCGACTTCTAAGACGTAGAGTGTTTGCCCTGCCAAAATCAAATTACCGCGCCGAAAGCGATTAATCAGTTGGGTTTGGTGAGCGTCAATGTTGCGGATCACCTGACTAGAAACGACTCGTGGTTTGATGCGATCGCGCTCTTTGACTCCCAACGCATCTAAAATTGCCATGCCCGCCGTTCGGGTGTCGCCTTGATTGCGAGAGTGAACTTCTAATAAACCATACAGACGTTCAACAATCTGCAACCCTGGACGCACAGAGGTTGCTTTTAAGGCCACATCAGTAATGCGATTAATTTCAATACCCGGAGAAATCTCGACCCAGAGTGAAGCATCACCAGGTAATGGCAAAAAACCAGGGACAACGGTTCCCAGGAAGGCAGCATGCTGGGGTTGCATACTGTCGAGGTAAACGTAACTACGCAGTTCTATACCCAAAGCCGCAATTTCGTGATCACAAACTCACCCAGTTTACGGCGAATCGTAACATTTAGTTCATAAAAATATGGGCGATACAAGATTCGAACTTGTAACATCCTGCTTGTAAGGCAGGCGCTCTACCGTTGAGCTAATCGCCCGTGCTTCGCGCATGTGTTTTGCGCACAAGAATTAAATATAGCAGAGGTTTTTGTTCTTGTTAATATCTTTTGAGATCAATTTTTGAAATTTCCTAAAAATTTTTCATGCCCTCTGGTCGCACGCACGATCGCATTACCCTATGGAGCTTGCCGCTTGTGGCAGGGGCGACATTTGGGCAGACCCGCAGTAGCAGCCTCACTCTCTTGGTCTCAACAGGCTTTTTGATAGGGGGGTTGATGTTTGGCCCCGATCTCGACATTTATTCTCGGCAGTATCAACGTTGGGGGTGGTTCCGTTGGATTTGGCTCCCCTATCGCAAGCTGATGCGCCATCGCTCATTTTGGTCTCATGGGCCGATTGTAGGTACGCTGCTACGCCTAGCTTATTTAGGGTTGTGGCTGAGTGCTGCTGGGTGGGTGAGTGTGGCGATCGCGAGCGGTTTGGGCTATCCGTTGCCAGACTTACCTACAGCCTCGCAATACAGCCAGCAATGGATTTTGCAATATAGCCCCGAAATTGTGGCGACGTGCTTAGGTTTAGAACTAGGTGCCTTGAGTCACAGCAGTAGTGATTGGATAGGCTCAACCTACAAGCGCTACAAAACTCACGGTTGGCAGGGGTTATGGAAAACTTCAGCTAAGAAGCGCAAACGAAAATCAACTCGCCGCCCAGCTAAAACCACCCAGCCGCAAACACGAAACACCCCTTGAGAAACTAAAGTGATGTATGTGAACTAATCATTGGGTTTGTGTCCATGTCCAACTCAGAGGGTCAGGTGCAGCGTACAGAAACGGCGGTTTTGGCTGCGCTCCAACAATTGATCGAAGTTGTGGCTCAGTTGCGATCGCCTGAGGGAGGTTGCCCTTGGGATTTGGCACAAACACCTCAAACCTTAATTCCCTACGTCATTGAAGAAGCTTACGAAACAGTCGATGCCATTCGGACGGGTGACCCCAAAGCGATCGCTGAAGAGTTGGGAGATCTCTTGCTGCAAGTCGTCCTTCAAGCACAGATTGCTAGCGAATCAGGACAATTTAGCTTAACGGAAGTTGCTCAAGGCATTAGCGAGAAGTTGATTCGCCGTCACCCTCATGTGTTTGGTGATGTTGAGGTGAACAGCATTGAAGAAGTTCGCCAAAACTGGGAGCAAATCAAGGACGAAGAGAAAGCCGAACCTGCCCAAGCCCCCCAACTCAGCCAGAAACTCAGCAACTACGCCCGCAGCCTACCACCGCTCACCGCAGCGATGAAAATTTCGCAGAAGGCAGCAGGAGCAGGCTTTGAATGGGAAAGTATTGATGGAGTGTGGGACAAATTTCACGAAGAGTTGGCTGAGTTTCAAGAAGCACTGCAAGGCGAAGATGTGGCGCATCAAGAGTCAGAATTGGGAGACTTGCTATTTACAATTGTGAATATTGCCCGTTGGCAGGGTTTAGATCCGGCAGAGGCATTGCATGGCACCAATCGCCGTTTTATTCAACGGTTTGTGCAAGTCGAATCAGTTTGCGATCGCCCCATCAGTGATTACAGTTTGGAAGAATTAGAAACCCTGTGGCAACAAGCTAAACAAAAACTTGCACAGAGTCCTGCTAGCGATCGCAAACACCCTCATCAGTGACACGGGGTAGAGTAGAAAAAACTTTATACTCCCCACATAAAGATGTCAGGGTTTTTATTTATTAATTTCACAATTTTTCACAGAATAACTAGATAGGAAAGCCAAGGAATTTTACGAATAAAATTTAGTTTCAAGTTTTAGATCTTCACCAAACTTGGATCGCATCATAAATTTTTATAACTAGATCCAAGTTACAAAAAAGCCATTGGGATATCTAAAAAAAGACTGAGTCTAGAGTAAGCTACTGCCCCAAATCTAGTTTGCTTAGCTCACCTCTTCAAACATTTCCAATGCATGTTTTTTTGCAGATCCTTATGATTGATTTTAGCCGCCTCAAACTTAGAGAACGTATTTTGTTTGGCTATGCAGTTCCTTTGGTTTTGACGATCGCAACAACTGGAATCGTAGTGGTGAATGCTCGACAGGTGATCCGTCAAAACGAAGCATCCAAGGTTGGCGAGGGTCTAGTACGAGATACCGATCGCCTAGAAGCTCTACTGCATAAGCGTCAAGCTGAGATTCGTGGTTACCTTCTGACTCGCGATCAATCTTTAGTGTCCGCTTATGCAGAGAGCGTGCAGGACTATGAAGACAAAATTAGGTCTTTAGAGCAGAGGATTCAATTTTCTGGTAAGCAGCAAGTAGAACGTATTGAAACACTCAAGGCTTTAGGCAAAGAAATTGCAGAGATTAATTTCAAACTAATTCGCTTAGCCGAGTCTGGCAAAATTAATGAGGCGACCCGAGAATTAACTCAAGGCCCCGTTTTATCGCTTAATGCTGAGGCAAACAGATTGTTGCGTGCGCTCAATGATTATGAAGATGAACGGCAAGCCCAGCGAGAAAAAGCCGTTAATTCCGCTATGCAATCGCTCATATGGAGTGCGGTTTTAGGAGCCTTAACAGCAACCCTTTTAGCGATCGCGATTAGTTTGTTGATCTCGTCACGCATTAGCCGCTCCCTTAACGATGTAGTCAACATGGTTGCTAGTTCTTCAACCGAAATTGCTGTAGCAGTTGATCAACAGGAAAAAACTGTGGCTCAACAAGCTGTCTCAGTGCATCAAACTACCGCAGCTATGAATGAACTGAGCAATGCTTCTCAGCAATCGGCACAGCAAGCAGAGTCAGCTGCCACGGGTGCGCGTCAAATTCTCACCTTAATTGATGGCACCAATCAATCAGAGATGGCACGCCAAAATAGTCACAGCCTCAGAGCCAGGGTTGGACAGATTGCCGAGCGAATTTTGTATTTAAGTGAGCAAACCAATCAAATTGGATCTATCTCAACCTTGGTGAGCGATTTAGCTAACCAAACCAATATGCTGGCGTTGAATGCCGCAGTAGAAGCATCTCGCGCAGGTGAGCAGGGCAAAGGGTTTGGGGTGATTGCAACTGAGATTCGCCAACTAGCTGACCAAAGCCGCAAATCAGCCGAACGCATTAGTACGCTAGTCATTGATATTCAAAATGCCACCAACTCCACGGTGATGGTGACTGACGAAGGCACTAAAACGGTCGAAAACATTGTGAGTGCCGTCAACGAGATTTCTGTCAACAATCAACAAATCTCATTAACTGCCAAACAGCAAGCGATCGCTATTCAGCAAGTAGTCGATGCCATGGTGTCGATCAACCAAGGTGCCAGTGAAACAGCCAGTGGTCTTAGCCAAACGAAAATCAGTACCCAACAATTGCATGAAGCTGCCCTCGCACTGAAGGCTGTCGTTTAGCAGCAAGGCGGGGCGATCGCTCGTAGTACCACCTCATCAAAAAAGCGCATCGTTTTTGACAATGCGCCTTCGATTAATTTTGCTTGGAAACAACAGAACTAGAACACGACTGGCACGACAAACGCCAATAGAATGATACCGACACCAATCACGCCTTTCCAGAAACGGTGATAACTATTTACGGTTTTACCACTCACAGTTTTGAGATTGATCAGGTCTACCCAAGGCATCAAGCTCCGGCGAAACCAACCTGTCGCATTGACGTTTTCGCCAACCAAATCTTTGACCTGCGTTGCCCCAAACATTAAATTACCGAAAGGCCCGAAACGAGATGCGTAGTGAACATACATCAGACCTGTCTTATCTTGGAGCTTGAGGTCAGAGCCAAGTTTATTTCCCGCATCGCCACGACCAATCAGGTCACCCGTCAACTTCACAGGCTGCCCTCGCAATGGGCTGGCATATGGGTCAGACATCAAGGTCAACACATCCGAGGCGGGTGCGCGGCTGAAATCAGGGAACATCACCACCATCTTGATTAAGATGCCTAAGCCCAGGCCAATTAAGCCAAGAGCAACCAGCACTTTCCAGCCTGCTAGGGAAACTAGCGCTGCACCAATCAACAGACCCGCTACCAAACCGATAACTTCAGCACTGTAAAGCACTAGGTCAAGCGCAAAGTTGCCATAGAGTTTTTTCTTGTTGAGGGTACGGCTTTCGGCAACCACTCGACCCATGTCAAATTCCATTTCTAAGCCCAGTTGCTCGGCATAGGTGCTCAAGGCGCGTACACGTTTGCCAGTGAGGGGGTGTGTCGAGCTAAGTTCCATCCACCAGCCCCAGGGATTAAACATATCCCACAAGAACACACGACCCATCTTTTCGGGCGGTGCTACCCGATAAGCGGTTCCAGTTGAGGTAGCGGCTTTGGGGTCGTAAATACCTAGAGCGCGAGTACCTTCAATTAGTTTGCTGGGTTCCGCAGATTTTTGGCTTTCTTCGACAATTCCATAAGCAATCTTCACCAACGCTCTAGAGAGACCATTGGGGTTGCCTGTGGTTTCGGCAGCAAAGTGATCGGCAAAATATTCTCGGGTGCGGGAAAGATAGAGAACCAGATAGGTGCCAATTACATAAAAGATATAGGCAGCGATCGCGGCAGTACCTGCGGCATTTTCGAGCTTGCCATCACCACCTCGGCTAAGGCGACGAGCGGTGCTGTAAATCAGATAGGTAATCTGCACCAAGGTTGAGGCGATCGTCATCACGGCAAAATCCCAGTGGACGATGTGGCCTAACTCAT
>CBIHQL010000230.1:0-6873 GCA_966211855.1 uncultured bacterium | reverse complement strand
CTTGTGGATTTATCAGACCATTGATAGTGCTGGTAGTGCTCTGGGTACAGCCGCATTAGCCAACAAAATTAGCGAGAAAGTGCCGTTTCTCTCGTTTCTCGATCGCGTGACCCCCAAAGCTGACAAAGCCCAAGCGATCGATCTTTCATTAAAACTCGTGGCTGAGTTGATTGCTTTCTGCCAGATCAACGGCATCCCCGGTGACAGTATCGGAGACTTTGTCGCATCCCTCGGAGACTACAGCGGCGAATCGTTGATGCGGATGGTGGCTCTGATTTGTTTTGATGGGTTAATTCCTCTCGGCCCCGACTTTATTCTCAAAGCGCAATCGATTTTAGGGCAACTCAACCCTACCGACTTAACCCAGCATCCTGTGTTTCAACAGATGAGTGCGGTGATTCCAGGGGCAGATCCGGCTGGAAAACTAGGGTTTGTCAATCAAAGTTTTGCCTCGACGCAAGGCTGGATGAGCAATTTCGTCACCTCGCACAATCTCACCCCCGGAACCATTGTCAGCCACCTACAAAACTTCATTGAAATTTCCAATGATAAGTTGGACTATTTGGGGGCATTTCTCGATATGACAACGAACTATTATGAACACACAGGGGTACAAACCCTGGCTCGCCGTTTAATTGAACGAGCGGTTGCTGAGATCTAATGTAAGGACTGACAGAAGCAATGGCAGAACCGACCAATCATAACGAAGCTGGAGAAGTCGCGCCTAGCACGGTTGACCAACAAGCGCCGAGCGTCTCAGAAGAACACGCTCCCAGCACTTCTGAACCTGTAGCGACCGATATCCCCTCTGCAAATGCCCCCGATCCCGCAGCAGCCAATCCAGATGTGAACGCCAATGCGACTGGAGAGAAGCCAACTGCCGAAGGTTCGTTAGCAGACACCACATCTCAAACGGCTGCCGACAAAAAAACAAAATCGGCTGCTGAAGATCCGGGAGTGGGTTCGACTGAAAAAGCGGGCAAAAAAGCAGCAAAGCCAAAAGCTGAGGGAGATGAGGCTCCAGCAGGTGCCAAAGCGAAGAAAGAGAAAGCCCCAGCAGTGGAAGATAAACCGTTTGCCGAGTTTATCAACCAAGATTATCTCCCGGCGTTGAAAGATGCTTTAGCAAAGCAAGGTCTAAAGGATTTAGATCTCACCTTTGCTCAGCAGAAAATTCCGGTGGTGGGTTTCACAAATGAACCTGCTTGTTGGCAAGTGATTGGTCGGTGGGAAGGCGGACGGCGACAGTTTAATATCTACTTCCTCAAAGAAGATATTCAAGGGCAACGTGCGTTCTCCTATGCAGATAACGGCGGCAAGCCCAGCACGCTAGAGCCATTCTTGATTGACGAGCGCAAGATCACCCTGGATTTATTAATCCTAGGTGCGGTGCAGCGGCTCAACGCTCAAAAATGGTTGGTGAGAAACTAAGTGAATTCGTTTAGAGTTCCTTAAAGTCGTAAGTCACCACTCCGGTAACGGGATCGTTGTCGATGCCCACGTAGCCAGTTTTGACCATTTCGCGCAAAGCGGCTTCCACCTCAGCAAAGCCAACACCCGTTGCCATCACGCCTTGAGTGACCGATAATCTACCTCCCTTGGCAGCAGCGGCTTTTAACAACTGCATCATTAGTTTTTCTTGTGCCTGTTCGGGAGTCTGCGGCTGCACCACACTCGTCGCTACAATCGGCTGACGCATGGGTACGCCATTGATCATGCCATTTCGTGCTTGCAGTTTGGCGTTATATCCATCCACCATATCGGGGATTAAGAAGAGATCGACAAATTGACCGACCCCAAATAAGCCCCATGTAAACATCCACAGTAGCCCCGTGGCGATTTTGCCGTTGTAGAGACGGTGTAAGCCTGCCAGGGAGAAGAAGCAACCCAACCACAGCAGGTAAGAAACTCCAGTTTTGTTCATGGAACCTGGTGCTTGAACGAATCTGCTTCAATCATATCCACTGGATTTAGGCGATCGCTGTGATGAATTGGGATACAAACTATGAAGAATCGGGTAAACCCATCATGCCCCAGGATGATCAACCGCTCTCTGGTGCGGCTTTAGTTAAAGAAGTCTGCCGTCGAATTCGAGTCGCCCGTAGCTACTGGGACGCGCATAATAACGCCGCCTGCCGCCGAGAACGCGATCGCGCTTTGCAACTCTACAACACCCTCACTCCAGAGCAAAAAGAGCAGGTTCCCCAAGTATTACGAGTCTGGTTGCGCTACCGCAGCGAAAAATATTTTGGTGACCACCGTACCCCTCCAGGCACTCAAGGCAAAAAGCGATCGCGCCAGCAACGTAAACGGTAGTAGAAGCGGGCGTGAATTGATCAACCGTGGGGTGGGCATCTTGCCCGCGCAGCCTGGAAGCCTACACCACGAAAGGTAGATAAGAGTCAGCGAGCTAATTTCTTCTGCACTTTCTGCCAGAGAGTTTTGAGCTTTAGCTGAGCCAGTCGCGATCGCGAGAGTGGTTGAATTGGGGCAGAGGTGTGCGGTTGATAATCAAAGAACTCGTTAATTTCTTCCAGAATGAGTGTGAGTCGCTTGAGGATATTTTCTTTTCGGTATTCGGCAAGAAACGATTCTGGTAACACAAATGGCTGAGGGTTTGACAAAACTTTTAAGATGCGCTGCACATCATAGTCTTTGCTATAGCCCGCAATTTTGTGGCAGTTGAACCCAGGATCTAAGTAGTCAGATAAACCACCATTAACGCTGGAGAAAACTTGACAGCCACAAGCGATCGCTTCCATCGGTTGCAGACCAAACCCTTCACTCACCCCTTGCAGTGCCCAATATTCAGCCGAATCGTAAAGATAAATCTTTGCCCGATTAAATAATTTCGGCAGATCATCCACAAAGGAATTAACAACCGAAACATTACAGCGTTGTTGCAGAGCCGGAATCAATTCTTGTAGTAGATAGGTAGAGGATTTGCGGGCTTGAACTAACACATCAATATCGCGTTCTAGCTCTAGGTTTTGAAATTCATCCGAGATTTGGTTGGGCAGATAATAAATCAAGGAATGGGGTGAAACTTGCCCCCAATAACCGAGCGTGTTGCGGCTGACCGTGATAATTGGAATTCTGGCAGGGAGTTTAAATCCATACCCCGAACTGTGAGCGTGATAAACCACGTTGTAAGACTTGAGTTTGGCAACGAGGGGAGCAACATCAAACCCCCAACTCACCACAAAAATCACGTCATTTAACTGCTGGGTGAGCAGCAAATCATCCAAAAATAAAACTCCGGCTTCTCGTTGTCGGTAGGTAACGACCTCGGCCTGACACACCTGCTGAGCGAGATGCAGGGTTTTGAGTTCGGCGAACAAGCCACCACAGACAAATTTGCCCCCAGTCCCTGGCACTAAAAAGTACAGCTTTCTCACAACGTGATTCTCTCTAAACCCAATACAACGCGATCGCCCGTTCAATAGCCTACCGGATGACCCCTCTGAATGGGTATGGCGAACAGGCAAAATCAGCGTCCCTGAAATGTGAGTTGAACACCGGGATAGAGATCGCTATTATGTAAGTAAGTGCTTACATAAATAATTTGGTGACAATGAGTCGAACGAGCCGAGCCGTATCTGAAACTCGCGATCGCCTATTAAAAGCTGCTATCCAAGCCTTCTCTACTGAGGGATATGTTGGGGCAAGTACTCGCGAAATTGCCCGTGTTGCCGGAGTGAGTGAAGTTACGTTATTTCGCCACTTTCAGAGTAAAGAGCAGTTACTCGGTGCTGTTGCCCAACACATGATGGCTTTACAGTCAGAGGCTTTCATTCAGCAAGATGAGTGGACGTACGATCTGCAGCGTGACCTACTCCATTTTGCCCAGCTCCATGATGAAATGCTGGAGGAATACGAAGCTTTATTCCGAATGTTTATTGGTGAAGCCCATCGCCACCCTACAGAGGCTCTTGAAGTCCTACAAAAATCTTTTTTGCCTTTACGAGAACAACTGATTAATTATCTCAAGATTTGCATTGAACGGAGCATGATTCGCTCTGATGTTGATCTACCCTTAGCCGTCGATCAATTAACTGGCATGTTGCTGTCGGGTATGATTCGTCGCCATGCTTCGCCGCTTCAAAGAGGTTACAACCGCGAACAGTATTTAGTGGCATGTGTTGATCTGTTTATTCGAGGGCTTGATCCGGTTCCGGCTGTTAGCTCCACTTCATCTCCAAGGTAATTAAATCTCGTTCAATTGCATTGCCTATGGACTTGTCTGATTAGTATTTTCCTTGATGCAGGTTCGGAAATAAAAAGCTAATGAAACGTTCTCAAATACAAGGTCATGCTACTGAAAATGACTCACCTGATTCACTTGAAGCTCAGAGTCTAAATGGTTCAGAGAAGGCTACTCTTAAGCATCAAAATCAAAATTCTTTGAGTCACGATTCTGTCAAGAATGGGCTGATTGAATCTGATGATTTGGAACCAGAAAATTATCCGAATGGTCATGCGTCTAATGATCAGACCGCGATCGCACAAGAATTTGTAGAAAATAATATAAACGAGCCACAAGAGACTCTGGAAAAGCCCAAAATAGGCGGTCAACAGCGTCGGGGGTTAATGTTTGTAATTGGAGCGATCGCCCTAGCTGTTGGCTCAATTTTTGGCTTTCATTGGTGGCAGTTCCAGAGCACCCATGTTTCTACAGACAATGCTCAAATTAAAGGGCATGTTTCCCCAATCTCGGCCCAGGTTTCAGCAACGGTCAAGCAAGCATTAGTCAATGATGGAGATTATGTCAAACCAGGACAAACCTTGCTGATTTTGGAAGATCAAGACTTAGACCTGAAAGTGCAGCAAGCAGAAGCAAATCTCGCCGCCGCCCAAGCCGCACTACAATCAGCCAGAGATACGGTGAGCGTTACCAGCCAAACCAATTTCACCCAGATTCAACAAGCGCAGTCTAACTTAGCATCTAAGGTCGCAGCCGTTAATGCGGCTCAGGCCAATGTGAGCCAGACGTTAGCCAAAGTTGATACAAACCGAGCCAGTATAGCTAAGGCGCAAACAGCCTTGAACCGGGCACAAGCTGACTTGCAACGATATCAAGCCCTATACAACGAAGGAGCCATTCCCGCACAGCAACTCGATACTGCGCAGGCAGCTTACGCAAATGCTCAGGCTGAGTTAGTGGCTGCTCAGAAGACGGTAGCCCAGGCACAAGCGGATGTGAAAAACGCTCAAGCCCAATTGCAAAGTGCTCAGGCAGAAGTTGCAGCGGCTCAAGGACAGGTGGCTGAAAGGCAGGTGGCTGAGCAGAATGTCACAGTGCAAAAAGATCAGCAACAGCAAGCCCAGGCACAGGTCAAACAGGCACAAGCTCAACTCCAACTGGCTCGACAGCAAATTACTTACACAACAATTAAGGCTCCGGTTGGGGGGTACGTCGGACAGTTAACGGCGCAAGTTGGGCAGAAAGTCCAGGCTGGACAACCCCTGCTGTCGATAGTGCCATTGCAAACCGATGCGGTGTATGTAGATGCCAACTTTAAGGAGACAACGTTGGGCAAGCTGCAAATTGGCGAGAAAGCAGACGTTGAGTTAGATGCTTATCCTGGGGAAGTTTTCTCTGCAACGATCGCGGGGGTGAGCCCAGCTACGGGATCTAGTTTCGCCCTGATTCCGCCTGACAATGCGACTGGGAACTTCAATAAAGTAGTGCAGTGGATACCTATTCGATTGGTCTTTGATCCCAATGCCGACCCTGATCATAAGTTAAGACCGGGGTTGAGTGTAAAGGTCACAGTTGATACAACCACAGCACCATCTGTCGCAACTCAAGCTAAGCATTAATAACTTCGATCAACCTATTTAAGTCTTTGTATTAGGCGGCTCTTGTGAACCGTTCGTTAGCAGATCTGCCTTAATGTTTGTTGATTAATCATGTCATCTACACCCCATTCTCCTCGATCGCGCCGCTCTCAGCGATCTGCAAAATCGCGGGAATCTGCTTATGATGCGGCTGGATATGTGCAGGGGTCGCTCAAATGGGCGATCGCACTGACGGCTGCTTTAGGAGCAATCCTCGAAGTGATTGATACCAGTATTGTGAACGTAGCGCTGACGGATATGCAGGCAACGTTAGGCGCAACGATCACAGAAATTGGCTGGGTCGTCACAGGATATGCAATCGCCAATGTTGTGCTGATTCCCTTATCTGCATGGCTTGGTGACTTATTTGGTAAGAAGTCTTACTTTGTCTTTTCCATGATTTGTTTTACCGCTGCCTCGGTGTTGTGTGGGTTATCCATCAACCTTCCGATGCTCGTGATTGCCCGCATTTTGCAAGGTTTGTGTGGTGGGGGCTTGCTTGCGAAAGCACAAGCTATTTTATTTGAAACCTTTCCCCCCGCAGAACAGGGGATGGCGCAGGCAGTGTTTGGCGTTGGAGTTATTGCTGGCCCCGCGATCGGCCCTACGCTAGGCGGCTATTTGACAGATACGCTAGGTTGGCGCTGGATTTTCTTTATCAATCTGCCTGTGGGAATTGTGGCGGTGATCATGGCGATCGCATTCCTGAGGCCAGACACAAAACAAGATTCACCCAGCCAAGCAAAAGTTGATTGGGCAGGCATTGTACTGTTGTGTATTGCCGTAGGAAGTCTACAGGCATTTTTAGAAGAAGGCGAGAAAGAAGACTGGTTTGAGTCGGGCTTCATTACGGCATTAGCGATCGCGGCTGCTATTGGTCTGATTCTATTTATTTGGCAAGAACTCCGTACCAAAGCACCCGCTGTAGATTTACGAGTATTACGGCACAAAGCCTTAGCCGCAGGAAGCCTATACTCCGGCATCTTAGGGATGGGTTTGTATGGTGCTTTGTTTGCAGTGCCCTTGTTTGCT
>CBIHQL010000229.1:0-6883 GCA_966211855.1 uncultured bacterium | reverse complement strand
AACTTGCGCCAGATGTTTGAGTTGGGTGGCGCGATCGCTATGTCGAACTTCTTTGTAGGCGTTAATTAAGGCTGCTAGAAGAATCTCGCCATCACCGAGCAGTACGACATCAAAAAAGTCGGCAAAGGGTTCGGGGTTGGCAGTCAGGACAGGGCCGCCACCGAAGACTAGTGGGTGCTCATCGGTGCGATCGCTGGCTCGAATTGGAACATCCAGAGACTCTAGCAAGCTCAGGATGTTGACGTAATCGAGTTCCCACGACACCGAGAAACCCAGTAGTTCGGGTTGTGCGGGTAGAGGTTCGTGAATGTCGGTAAACAAGCGGCTGACTTGCAGATCAGAGCGAGTCGCGAAGGTAGCCCAGACAACTTGATAACCCAAACTGGTGATCCCGACGGTGTATTCGTTGGGAAAGGCGAAGATCACGGGGATGGCGTCGGCGTTGGGGGTGGCTGGGGTGAAAAGCAGTCGTTCAGCCGCGAAGGAAGGATGAGTCACAGAAAAGCGATCGCTGGGATCTGGTGAGGGTTCACAAGTTTAACTCTAGTCAATTTTGGGTGGGGATGCGGGGTTGAATGATGGGGGAAATCCGAGCCTTGGGGACGCTGCCCCCAAACCCCCGCTGGAGGACGATTGCGTCCCCCAGACCCCCTCCAAAAGGGTTTTAGGGTTGGGAGTTGGAGATTTTGAGGGTCACTATTTTCCAGGGAGCGATCGCGATGGAGCGGGAAGGGGTTGAGGTGGGTGAGTCAGTGGGTGAATCAATAGCTTGTTCTAGGAGGTTGACGGGGTGGGCGATCGCAAGTCCCAGATCACTTTTTAGCCTCAACTCTGCTGGTTGACCGTGGGTTTCATAGCATCGCAAAATCCATTGTTGAGGCTCGTCTTCGGATTGTTTGAAGGCGCTCAAGATGAGGTTGTCGGCTTGCAGGTTTAGGAATTGTCCGACTGGGGGCAGAGTTGCGGTTGAGGGTTGGGGCGATCGCAATTCGTTGAGGTGGACAACTTGCAAGGGGATGTTGAGTTCGTAACCCTGCCGAACGGTGTGGGCAGTTTGCCAGGTGCCTGGGTGGGGGTAGAGAGCGTAGGTGAATTGATGTAGGCCGCGATCGGCTTCGGGGTCAGGCCAGGTAGAGCTTCGCAGTAGGGTGAGCCGCAATTGATTGGGTTGGGCATCGTAGCCATACTTACAGTCGTTAAGTAAACTGACGCCGTAGTCATCGGTGCCAAGGTCGGCCCATTGCAGAGCGGGGACTTCCCATTTGGCCTTGTCTCGTGGTTCAGTAGGGTTGGTGGGTCGGGCGATCGCACCGTAGGGCATTTCGTAGGTGGCTTGTTCGGCTTCTACGGTTAGAGGGAAGGCCGCTTTCACCATCACATGCCGCTCTTGCCAATCGACTTGCGTGACGATTTTGAGAATGGGGGAGTCGGCTTCTAGCAGATAGTCTTGGCGAAATTCTGACTGGCCTACCTGTCGGATGACTCGCACTCTTTGCTGTAAGCTGCCGCGATCGAGCCATTCTATTGATGTCAGTTGTGCAGGTGGTAAAGGGTGTTGCGCAGAGTTGGGGTCGATGTTCCACGCATCCCAATATTGGCCTTGGTCTTGAAAGGCTTGCAGTTGGTTTCCGGCTCCACTCAAGACTTCTCGTTGGGTAATTTTGTCCCAAACTTGGCTTAAGTCTCCCGTGTGGGGGTCAATGGTGACTCGTAAGCTGGCGTTTTCTAGCACCCAATCGCGATCGCTAATAACAGTGGGGATCGTTTCAGGAGAAGTAGGGGAGTGTTTGATCCAAAACACGCGATAGCCCACGCTTGGAATTGCCTCTGCCCAAAACAGTAGGGTTGAGATCGCTTGCCCTTGAGGATCGGAGGCTGTAAGTTGAGAAGCCACCTGTTGACCCGACTGATCGTAGACTTGCCAATTAGTGACAGAATCGGGCACAGGAATTGAGGCTATTTGCGATCGCGTCCAATTGAGAGGGTTAAACACCACAATCGGTTGAGCATTTAGGTCAGGAGGTTGGGGAAGCTGAATGTGACTGGCGATCGCTTGCAAACTCGCCTGTAAAATATCCGAACTGCTTTGCTCGACAGCTTGCCACAGTTGGTTGGCATCCACAAACACTTCTGGAATCGATGAACCCGGCAGGATGTCATGAAATTGGTTAAACAACACTTGTTTCCAAGCAGTTTCTAACTCAGTTTTGGGATAACTCGCCCCAGTAGTTAAAGTGGCTAGTGACGCGAACAATTCCGCTTGATACAACAACTGCTCACAGCGGCGATTCCAGCGTTTCTGCTCAGCATGGGTGGTGTAGCAGCCGCGGTGGAATTCGAGATAAAGTTCATCGTTCCAAGTGAGGAGAGAGGGGTGAGGGGTGAGGGGTGAGGAGTCAGAAGTAAGGAGAGGGGAGTGAGGGGTAAGGAGTAAGGAATCCTCGCTAAACGCGTTTTCGGAGGATATAGCTAGGGGCGAAGTCTTATGCACTTTGCTTTCCAACTCCTCACTCCTCTCTCCTCTCTCCTCACCTCCATCACTCCTCTCTTTCAAATATTTTTCTGCTGTCGTAAATTCAATCTGCGGAAAGAAAGGTGAACTCTGCCAACGACGGGCGGTTTCTAACATGTCGCGAGTGGGGCCACCGCCGTGATCGCCTACACCTGGAAGCCAGAGAGTATGCTGATTTCCGGTGTTGGTTTCCCAGTAGCAAGCGTGATTTGCCATCTTGATCGGGTCAATGCCTTCACCAATGGGGGCAGACATCACGCTGAAAATTTCGCTGCCATCGGGCGATCGCCACTGGAAAGCCTCGTCAGGAAATTGGGTGGTGTCGTTCCAGCGCAGTTTTTGGGTGACGAAGTACTCCATGCCTCCCTGGCGCAGGATTTGGGGCAACTGCCAACAGAAGCCGAAGCTATCAGGAAGCCAAGCGATCGCGCTCGTTTTGCCAAATTTCTCTTGAAAATAGCGCTGCCCATACAAAACTTGTCGGGCTAGGGATTCGCCGCTGACAGTGTTGAGTTCTGGCTCGACCCACAAACCCCCTACAGGTTCCCAGCGTCCGGCTTGTATTTGAGTTTGGATAGATGCAAATAAATCGGGTCGATGGGTTTCGATCCAGTCGTAGAGGGCAGGGGTAGAGTGGCAGAAAATTAGTTCAGGAAAATCTTGTTGCAGATTCAACACCGATTGAAAGGTGCGCTCAGCGGCTGACCAGGTTTCACTGACAGGCCACAGCCACGCTAGATCCAGGTGAGCATGACCCAGCAGTTGAATCTGGCGTTGTTTGACCTCCGCACTCAACGGTTGTAAAGCTTGGCGGACTTGCTGCAGTGTTTGGTCGAACGGTGCTGGGGTGCGATCGCTCAAAGTAGACCAATCAAGTGCGGCGATCGCCTCTGCCAAAACAGTCCATTTATCTGGGGCGAAGGTCGTGAGGTATTGCTGTAGTACCGCTAGCTCATCCGCCACAAATCCCGGTTCGACGCGATCGCTCAGTGCTGCGGTTGCCGTAGACCCAATCTCGTAAATACATTGAGATTTTACCAACGCTCCATCATCGTGCCCCGGACTCACCAAGCGCAAAGCCACCGCGATCGCGTCTCCGGGCTGAGCGTGAGGGCTTAATAATAGGCGAGTGGAGCAGTCGAATAGATCACCTGCTTGCACCTGCTCGCCATTCACAAACAGCTCTGCGGAGTCTGCCCACCACGTCAGAGCCAAGCGCAAAGCTAAATCTGTTAACGGATAGCCTTGTAACGTTTCTGGAATCACAAAACGTTGCCCTAGCCACAAAACGTTACGTCCCTTCGACCAAGCGATATGCTCTCGCTGATTGAGAGTTGCGATCGCCCAGTTTTCCCACTGTTCGGGCTGTGTGGCGATCGCTGCTGGCAAATCTTCTCGGCAAGCATACCAACTTGACTGCACATTCAATTGGGTGAGTTGGCGAAGTCGAGAAATTGCGTCAGAGATTTGAGCTTGCAGGTTCGCTAGGTCGGTCATCTTTCGGTAGAATCAGGGCACAAGACCTGTACAGTTACAATTCGCCGCAACGTTCTGGTAGCTGTACGTCCCATCACTTTATAGCAGCTCCTCCAGTCGCCATGTCTTCTGCCCCCTCCGGTCGCTATCAAAGTCGGTTTTTCAACTTCGTCGCTCGGCGATCGCGTCAGTTTGCCGACAAGTTAGATCAAACCATCCGTCAAATGAAAGTGGCGACGGTCTGGGGGGCGCAAATTCTGCTGTATCCCTTCTACGCTCTCTTTCAAACGTCTCGATTGGTTGGTCGTCAGCTACAAACCAGCGTTGCCGATCATTTGCCGCGCTTAATGGGGTTCAAGCAGGGTGATCAGTCTGGCGTGATCCCCAAAGTCGATCGCCCAGTGCAGAAGGTGTTGGAGGCGATCGCAACTTGGGAACTACCAGCCATTACCGCGCCTTTAGCCCTTGAGCCCGCAGCATTAGAAGGTGAGTTAGCAATTTGGAGTGCAGCCTCTGATCTGGCTATCTCTGCATCTATACCTTTAGCGGTGGGAGAGCAAAACGGCACTCCGGTCGCGACAGCAAAACCCGCGATCGCCATTCAAGGAGTTGCCAGTTTACTCGAAACCCACAGCTTAGTTCTAGTCACCACGCAAAACCAAATTTTGAATGTGCTGACCCCAGCTCAGCAACAGCAATTACACCATCGAATTGTTTGGGAAGTTAGTGATTATCAACGCTCACTGCGGTTAGCGACGCGGCGACCTTGGCGCTCTTTGGTCGGCTCGCAGCCCAAAAACCCTCAAATCTTGCCGCCGGTGCGCTGGTTGTATCGCTTGATGGCTTGGGTGCAAACTAGCCCCGTGGCGATCGCTGCTAACCTCTTTCAAGAATCAACCTTAGCGGTTCCATCTCGACCAGCGCTGCCCCATTCTAATTTCGCTGCTCAGCCCCAGCGACAGTCAACAAGTTTTGATTTCGCGCCCCGATCTCGACAATTTGCTGCTGGGATTGTACCTTTACCACCGCTCTCTTACAGCACCTTAGCTCCCCTCGATCGAGCGATCGCTGAGCTAGAAACTCATCCTTGGTTGCCGACATTGGCTGCCCTCCCTACTGCGATCGCCCAGCGGGTTCAAGGCTTAGTCCAGCAATGGCAGCAACAACTCGCAACTACAGACATAAACGATTTAGCTAATGGCCCAAACAGCCCAACCCAGCAATCGCTAAATGGCATTCAAACTCTGATTCGTGCTGCGGTCAACTACTTCTTTTTTAGGCAGCACCCCCAAGCCCTTGTCGGGGATGAGACAGATCTGGAGCCAGAATCTGCCTTACCCAGTCCCTCTCCTTTCTACAAAGTTGGAGGTCGGAGCGATCGTCAACTACCCAGTCACAACCCCTTAGATCCTGACCAGTGGCTCACGTTTGGCGATTTGTTTGACAATCCGATTTTGATGGATCAAGGAGAAGACTTTGATGGGGGTTCTGTCGCTGACCCTGATAAGTTAGCGCTGGCGAGTTCTACCGTTGTAGTGTCTTTTTCAGGTCGAGCGAGCGGCTGGTTGTCTGTTTTTCCGGGCGGAGCGATCGCGCATCTGGTCGGAAAAGCTCAGTTTTGGGCACGGGCGATCGTTCGCAGAAATTCGTCAGGTGTGGCTCAGCAAGCTCAATGGGGCAAAGCATCAACGATCGCCCTGCCTGAGACGGTTCCAGGCGCAATCCCTACAGCATCACCTGATAGCTCACTAGGCCCAACGACTCGCTCCGCTAATCAAATCAACACCACTTGGATTGAAACTGAAGCAACCACTGTGGGCTATGTGAAACATCCCTTAGAGCGCGTTTTAGAGTGGCTCGATCGCGTCATGCTCTGGCTAGAAGAATGCGCTGTCAAGATTGGGCAATGGCTTCAGCAGTTGTGGCACCGATGAGAATTTTTACTCAAATGTGCCGCGATTCCTAGTTGTAGAACGAACCCCAAAAGCCTTAATGTAACCAAGCAGCCCTTTCTGCAAAATTAGCCTGCCTCAATCTTGGGGAACGTCTACTCATGAACGGCGTCAAAGCTGATTACAGCCTTGGCTCAGCCTGGGGAATGCTCTAGAAGCGGGCGTTACAGTGCTATGTCTTTGTAGACAAGCTCAACTGGAATGTCACGCTGCGATCGAAGACAGCGACACAGACTCAAAATTGAGACAGCATTCCGATATGATTAGAGAGGCTCGTCTCTAGAGGAACTGGTTATGGAAACCCTCAAAATTGTGGTCTACATCGTTGTTTCGCTCTTTGTCGGCTTGTTCGTCTTTGGATTTTTATCCAGCGATCCGGCTCGTAACCCAGGTCGTCAGGATTTGGAATAAGCAGCGATTGATCTCATTCCTCAGGTCGTAGAATTGCCTCCTAGACGGTTGGGGTAATGTGTCCGGGCTGCCTGTTTGCACCATCCTGCTGAAATATGCCCTACCCGGTCCTGCCACCTGAACCGCCTCCTGTTATCAATTACCTGCCGCCTGAGGATTATTCATCTTCAGCAAGCTTCTCAGAGACAAATGCCCCTGATGTTGCCCTAGCATCAGCAGCCAGCGCATCTTCTGAGGCCGCTTCGTCTTTTGTAGTTGAAACGCTCAGCACTCCCACGCCTCCAGAGTCTTTTGCCCTAGAATCTAGTGCGTCAGTTGAGCCTGCGATCGCGGCAAACAGTGAACCTCCTGTTGAGGTTATGGATGAAGCTGATGCTGAAACCTCTGCTGCTGATTTAGGCGCACCGATCTCTGTCGGGCTAGAAACTGATATTGCAACCTCTGCTCCGCCAACCCCACAACCCGCAAAAATTGTGGCGGCTACGGTTGCTCCGGCTCAACGACCCCGCTACACGCCAAGTGTAGAATTTCA
>CBIHQL010000228.1:0-6884 GCA_966211855.1 uncultured bacterium | reverse complement strand
CTTCAGAAGCGGCTTTCAGCACAGAGTTCACTTCTTCAGCGATCGTGCTCTTTTCAACTTCAACCACCAAGTCTACGATCGAGACGTTGGGGGTGGGAACGCGCAAAGCAATCCCGTTTAATTTTCCTTTGAGTTCAGGCAGTACCAATGCAACTGCTTTTGCAGCACCTGTGGTGGTGGGCACGATGTTCATGGCAGCAGCACGAGCCCGACGCAGGTCACGGTGGCTGGCATCGAGCAACCGTTGGTCACCAGTGTAGCTGTGAGTGGTAGTCATGGTGCCTTTGACAATGCCAAAGCTCTCATGCAGCACCTTAGCAACCGGGGCTAAGCAGTTGGTGGTGCAGCTCGCGTTGCTGATGATTACGTGCTTGCTGTGGTCGTAGTCTTTGTCGTTAACACCCACAACAAAGGTGCCATCATCTCCTTTTCCAGGAGCAGTGATCAGCACTTTCTTCGCACCCGCGTTTAAGTGCTTAGAAGCTCCTTCACGGCTAGTGAAAACACCGGTTGACTCAATGATCAAATCAATTCCCCAATCTGCCCAAGGCAGGTTTTCGGGGTTGCGATCAGAGACACATTTAACCGTTTTACCGTTAACAGTGATGGAGTTATCATCAGCGCTGATGTCAGCATCGAATTTGCCCAGCATTGTGTCATATCTGAGCAGGTGGGCGTTGGTTCTTGGGTCAGAGGTGTCGTTAATAGCGACTACTTCAATATGGCTATTTTCTCTGCCTAGCCAGCATCGCATGAAGTTTCGTCCGATGCGTCCAAAACCGTTGATCGCTACTCTAATCACTGCGTCTTGCCCTCTGTTTACTAAAATCGGTAATAGCGCGTAATGACCCAGATCATATCGCAAAGGCTGCCCAATTCGTACGTGCAGTCTCAGTTACAGCAATCTAGGAAAATCCTAATAAATGGCATGATTTAGATGATTTTTCCTAATTGAACCCCAAATTTAGGATTTTGATTTCGCTTTCTGAGTGGGCTGAGCTTTAACGCTTTGAGCCAGCTTTCATGGGTTGAGACTTGGCATTTGGTTATGCAAAATCCTGACCTTAAAAGATTGATAAAGCAGGGTTGTTTCCAGTGCAGTCAGTGGCGTAAGTCCGTTAGTTATACTGCTGTCTTAGACCTCAGTAGCGGACTGATAGAACTGGTGAGCCAGTAAATAAATGCGGACTGCCTCTGGCACAAGGTAACGAATTGAGCGGCGATCGCGACAATATTGACGTACCAAGCTCGACGAGATCTCTACATTGGGCATTTGCAGCACTTGCCACTGTATTTGTAGCGATTGGTCAGCCAAAGCAGCAGCAACATCTTGGCAGGCGATCGCGGTTGAATCTGATGCCCCGTAGATAGCATCGTAATCATTAGTCTTATTGCATTGATCAGCAATTGTTCTAGGACGAGGAGCCACCAACCACTCACAGGCTTCTACCAACTCCTGCCGACCATACCAGCGCGGCAACGTTTGGAACGTATCTAACCCGACAATCCAAAACCACTGGGTCTGAGGATGAAGTTTTTGTAAATCTTTTAAAGTGGCGATCGCGTAAGACGGGCCAGAACGATCGGCTTCGATGGCAGAAACTGTAAAAGCGGGGTGAGCGGCGATCGCCTGTTGCACCATCACTAATCGATGCTCAAAGCCTACATCATCATGCTGTGCCTTGTGGGGAGAGGTCTTCATTGGTAGCCAAACGACTTGATCGAGAGCAGCTTGCTCTAACGCAGATTCCGCTATTAATAGGTGCCCCCAATGAATAGGATTAAACGTCCCTCCTAAAATGCCGATCTTCTGCATAGTCAATTAATACAATCGACGCCATCTTTATACTTAGCCGCGCTTTGGTTGCTACGCTTTGTGACGTTCTACAGTAGAGAATCCGGTTCCTCACTGCATCACCTGGCCTAACTTGCATGAGTGATGGATGCTTGGGGAACATCTACGCTTCAAAATCCCCAGCAAGCTAGACATTAGACGACACAATGGCTCCAAGCTACTTTACTTACAGTGTTTTTTCGTGAATCACCTAAAAAGGCTGAGTTTGTCAACCCGGATCTCAGTACAAACTCTAGTCTCAACCATAAAGTCTAGTTGTAGGATGCAGGCAATCTACTTGCCAACTTCACAATTACAGGGTTATTAATGCAGCTAATCCCTTTAACTTAAATTTAAATTCAAATGACCCTACAAGCCTTTCAAAAGCCCATGCTTCTTAGAAAAACGTCCGGATTGCAGCAAAGCTTAGAAGAGTAAAGATAAAAACAGTCCCAGGGTAGAAAAATCTGCTTCTTAGCGATCAACTTGCAGGATCAATGCAGGCAATTAAGCCTCACAAAAGCAGCGCAAGTTAAGAGAAGTAATTCCTGAAGTGGCTGTATCGCGAAAAAGCAATTCTTGATATGATATCGCGTGTTATTGGTGTGGTGTGGTGTGTAAGGAGCTAAAATGCTGAATTCTGTTGATTTCAGCGGGAGGCCATTTCATTTCATCGGAATTGGTGGAATTGGAATGTCAGCGCTTGCTTACGTTCTAGCGAAGCGTAGGCTCCCCGTATCCGGTTCAGATATTCGTTTAAATCACATTACCCAGCGGCTACAAGAGCTGGGGGCGCACATTTTTTTGAGTCAAGACGCTCAAAATTTAGAATTTTTTCAGACTACTGCCTTAACCGAAACGGCTGAAGCCCTGCCCTCTGTGGTCAGCAGTACTGCGATCGCCAGCAGTAGCACCACTGAAGCCTTGCTCCAAACCGTTAAGCCTACCAGCAAGATCAGCCCCAACCTGTTGCCTCAGGTGATTTGCTCAACGGCGATCAACCCCGCTAACGCTGAATATCGAGCTGCTTTAGAGTTGGGTTGTCCCGTTTTCCATCGCTCAGATTTGCTGGCTGCTTTAATTCAAGACTATGACAGTATTGCAGTCGCAGGCACTCATGGTAAAACCACAACCAGTAGCTTAGTTGGGCACCTCTTGTTGCAAGCAGGGCTCGATCCCACTATCGTCGTTGGCGGCGAAGTCAAATCTTGGGAAGGGAATGCCCGCTTAGGACAAGGCCCTCATCTGGTCGCTGAAGCCGACGAGTCGGATGGTTCGTTAGTAAAGTTCTCAGCCAAGATTGGCATCGTCACCAATATTGAGCTCGACCATCCAGACCACTACAGCACCCTTGACGAAGTTATCGATACGTTTAGAACTTTCACGCAACACTGCCAAACCTGGATTGGTTGCATTGACTGTGCCACGGTGCGAGAGCAGCTCCAACCACCCATCACCTACAGCTTGCATCGTGACTCTGGCGCAGATTACACCGTAGACGATGTTACTTACCGAGCCGATGGTACGATCGCGCAGGTTTGGGAGCGGGGTCAACTCCTAGGTCAGCTCAAGATCAAGTTATTGGGCCAGCACAATCTCAGCAATGCTCTGGCAGCGATCGCGGTTGGGAGGCTCTTAAACTTAGACTTCTCCACGATTGCGGCGGCGATCGCCACGTTCGAGGGGGCACGCCGTCGATTTGAATATCGCGGTGACTATAACGGCATTTTGTTTATTGATGACTATGCCCACCACCCTAGCGAAGTCCAGGCAACCCTTGCTGCGGCTCGGCTCCAAGCTCAAGGGTCTGACAGTAGCAGGCAGCGTCGAGTAATTGCAATCTTCCAGCCACACCGCTACAGTCGCATCCAAACTTTTTTGGCAGACTTTGCCGAATCGTTCAGTGATGCTGATGTGGTTGTAGTGACTGATATTTATAGTGCTGGAGAACCGAATCTAGAAAATATCAGTGGTCAGCACGTAGCAGATGCGATCGCCACCCACCACCCGAATGTGCAATTTCCCGGATCGTTACAAGCTGTGCAAACCTGGCTGAACGAAACTCTCCAGCCCGGGGATCTCGCTCTATTTTTAGGAGCTGGTAATCTCAACCAAATCATCCCAGAGGTGATGACTTTTCAGGAGCAAGTGGCAAAAGTCATGCCTCAAGAAAGGTGCGACTCGAACCTGAAATAAGGTTCACTTTGAACAATCCCTCAACGGTATTTCTGTGATGCATCAAGACTGTTTGCATCAACTAGGTTTTTCCCCACAACAGTTGCAAGCTGTCTTTTGATTTAGGCCAATCGGCATGGAGCAGTTGGACGATCATGACTCTTTCCCAAGACCCGCCTAGCATTCTCAAGCCCACCTCATTCACCCCCAAAATTATCGAGGCTGCTCCTCTGAAGCCTGATCCACTCAGTCGATCGCCGATTCATTTATCGGGTACTGACTGCTTGATTAAGCCTTATGTCTCATTAGCAGGGTTAACCTCATTTCGAGTAGGCGGGCCAGCCGAATGGTATGTCGCTCCTCGCCGTCTAGAAGAATTGCAAGCTAGTGCTGAGTGGGCGAGATCTGAAGGGTTACCGATTACTTTGCTGGGTGCGGGTTCAAACTTGCTGATTAGCGATCGCGGTTTACCGGGCCTGGTCATTTGTACGCGGCATTTCCGCCATACTCAATTTGATGAGGCGACCGGGCAAATTACGGCTGGGGCTGGGGAGCCTTTAGTCCGTTTAGCTTGGCAGGCAGCAGAGCGAGGCTGGGAAGGTTTGGAATGGGCCGTTGGCATCCCTGGCACAGTAGGGGGTGCCGTTGTCATGAATGCTGGAGCCCAAGGTGGTTGCACAGCAGATGTTTTGGCAAATACTCAGGTGCTCTTGCCCAATGGCACGACCGAGCTACTAGCTGTTACTGACATCAACTACAGCTACCGGACTTCTTCGCTGCAAGGCGATCGCCGATTGGTTACCGAAGCAACCTTTCAACTGAAACCCGGTGCTGACCCAGCGCAAGTAATGGCGAAAACGTCAGAGCATCTCAAACAGCGCCAAACTAGCCAGCCTTATCACTTACCGAGCTGTGGCAGTGTGTTCCGCAATCCTGGCCCCCAGACAGCGGGCTGGCTCATCGAGCAAACGGGGCTCAAAGGCCACCGGATTGGTGGGGCTCAAGTTGCTCAACGGCATGCCAATTTCATTTTGAATTGTGGTGGAGCGACGGCTCACGATATCTTCGACCTCATCCGCCACGTGCAACAGCAGGTCGAGCGGCATTGGTCTTTACGCTTAGAACCCGAAGTTAAGATTCTCGGTGATTTTCAAGCGGCTTAAACTCCAGCGCAGCGACTAGCTCTTCCTCTGGGTATGGAAGGTATTTGGGCGGCAATGCTAAGTTAAGGGCAAGCTGCCGACACTCCATTTGATGCGATCGCTCAAAGTTTAGCCTGGGCATAAACAGCGCTTCGTAGCCTTCTAGATGGTTCTTAGCCTCTGGTTAAGAATCGTTTGAGGTGCAAAAAAGCAACCCAAAAAGGCAACGAGAGTGTCAGAATAGCTAAGACTAGGAATATAGGCCTAGCTTCATATAACCACTCGCACACCATTTAAGTGTTATGACCAAAGGACAGGGATTCGGCTTCGGTCTCGGCAAAATGAAGGAACTGACCAAAGCATTTAAAAAGGCACAGCAAGTCCAAGAAGGTGCTAAAGCGCTTCAAGAAGAACTGGAGCAAATGGAAATCGAAGGACAAGCTGGGGGTGGCTTGGTTAAAGTTGTCCTGAGCGGCAACCAAGAACCTCGTCGCGTTGAGGTTTCACCCGATGTCCTCAGTGAAGGGGCAGAGGTTGTATCTGACCTAGTAACTGCAGCGATGAAGGATGCTTACAACAAGTCCACCGCGACTATGCGCGAAAAAATGGAAGAACTCACCGGTGGTCTTAACCTCCCCGGTCTGTAAGCCCCATTGCACTTGAGTCTTTATCTGCTGACTCAACCTCCGCTTAAGAGTAGCCAGAGTATTTCTCACTCTAGCTCCCCTTCCCTGCGAGGGAAGGGGCTGGGGGTTAGGTGGTCAAGTGATTGTCTAGGTCAGCCTTAGAACGGTAACGGGTTCGGTGACACAGGCAGTGTAAACATTTTGGCGATCGCCCCATAAAGCCGATTTGCGAGGACGGTATTGGCCTCATCCGTCAGGTGAACGGCATCTTGGAAGGCTTGGCCTGGAAAATTATTGTAGAGCGTGTTGAGGTTAAGCACAGTCACTGTCTTGGGCGACTGTCGCTGCACCTGCTGTAATGCTTGCTCTAGCTCGGTGTAACCTGCTTGAACCCGTTGGCTGTACACATTCCCAAGCTGAGCCTGAATTTTGGCTTCTTCGGGAGCGAGATTTTTGCCTTTGCGGTTGGTAATTTCTGGCTGAATCGCAACGATGAGGGGAATTTTGGCTGCTGTGGTTAAGCGGGCCATTTGGGAGAGGTGTTGCTGATAGCGCTGGACTCGCTGCTCTAGCTCAGAGGGGTCAGCGGGTAAATGCTCGGCTAAGGATTCGCGATCGCTCGTCGCAGGTAGGCTCAAATCATCGACTGAGGGTTGCGGCTTGACGAGCCAGTACTGAATTCCCTTCACCAAATAACTATCTGAAACCCAATTACGGACTTGCTGCCCCAGGTGAGTGGCAAGATGTTGAGGGGCGTTATCCAAAAGTTCCTCTGCTCCTGGAATCCCTACCGCTTCTTGGCTACTCGGTAGCATGAGGTCGCGATAGCCGTTGACTACTATAATCATGTCTGGTTGATAGGCCAACACATGCAGCGCTAGTTGAGCCAGTTCATTGCCAGAAGCATAGCCAGGTACTGCCGCATTCACCACTCGATACTTGCCTTCACGAATCCGAGGGGGCAGGGCTAAAGCTTTATCTACTTCTTCTTTAAAGTAGGGTAGAACATCGGGTCTAAATTTTTCTGGGTTGCTCTTCTGCTGGGCAACTTGCTGATTGAGTGTTGCTTCTAACTTGTTGGCAAAGGTCGTTTGGTTGCTCGAACTC
>CBIHQL010000227.1:0-6908 GCA_966211855.1 uncultured bacterium | reverse complement strand
AATCCAGCCATGCCGACGCCAAAAGCGATCGTAGTGGCAGGCATCTTCGACCACAGACCCCCCAGCTCAGTGAGGTCTTGGTTGCTTGTGGTCACGATCACCGAGCCAATGCTCATAAACAGCAAGGCTTTCGCGATCGCATGAACAAACAGTAGCAAGAGAGCAAATCCAGTCCATTGCATCCCGACCGCAATAAACACTAGCCCTAGATAGGCACTGGTCGAGTGAGAAAGCGCTCGTTTAATGTCAATTTGAGCGATCGCGACTAAAGACGCACCAATCGCAGTGATCGCTCCCAGCACAACCAATGTCTCTAGCACAAAAGGCGACATGCCTAAAATCGGCTGGAGCTTGATCAAGATGTAAGAGCCGCAACCCACAACCAATGAGTTACGCAGCACTGAAGCTGGGTTTGGGCCTTCCATCGCTTCATCAAGCCACAAGTGCAAAGGGAATTGAGCACACTTACCCATCGGCCCAGCAATTAACGCCAGCCCTAATAGAGCCGCTGGCACAGGTGCTAGATTTGCGGTCTCAGCCCAATCGTAGAGGTCGCTAAAGTTCAAGCTACCCGCCATGCTAGACAGAGCCACAACCCCCATCAGCAGCAATAAATCGCCCACCCGCTTGGTTAAGAAGGCATCGCGAGCCGCTGTCACAACCAAAGGCTGAGCGTACCAAAAACCAACCAGCAAGTAGGTGGACAGGGTTAAAACTTCCAGCAGGGCATAGCTGAGAAACAAAGAGTCACTCAAAGCGATGCCGCTCATGGCAGCTTCAAAAAAGCCCATCAGCGCAAAGAAGCGAGCCAATGCCCAGTCCTTCTCCATATATCCCAGAGCAAAAAGCTGGGCTAGCAGGCTCAGAATTGTAATCAACTCCATTGCCCCAACACTAACCGGAGAGACATCGAGAGCAAAGGACAAATCTAAATCTACAGTCTGCAACCAATGAATGATTAGCTGCTGGGGTTCACCATTCCAAGTGCTACGAAAAAGCACCGTTCCGTGGACAAACGCCACAATAGTCATCAAAACATTGAAATAAGCTGCTGGCCTAGGCCCAGTGCGGCGCACGATGCCCGTTGACCAAGGTAAGGTCACGATCGCACCCAGCAACCCATAGCAGGGAACCCACCAGCTCGACTGGAGGAGAAACTGGTTCATTGAAATCGCCTTTGAAACTTCATCATTAAGTTGAGAATCTGCTGCTTAGAAACTCCCCAAAGCCTGGGGTTGGCTTCAGAGAGTTTCATATAAGTGCGGCCTATTAATCAGTGAATTAAATCTTTATTAATCCTCAGCTTAGCGCCTAAATCTTGATAGATCTAGAGCCAGGTCTAAGAAAAATCACCAATCACACCTCTAATTTTTTCTTATACATTCTACGGCAACTCCATCATTAGATGCAGGCGATCGCCGCAGTTATATGCTCCATCATCGCATGTCAGCAACGCAGGTTTTCTATACGTCCTAATTCTCTTTGAGAGAGTTAAATTTCTTATAGGGATCACTGTCATTGGAGTGAATCACGAGGCGTTTGCAAGCATCAAGAGGGAGCGCTCAAACTCAGCTATTCATTGATTTCAGAGCCCAAGAAACCGCAAGTACTAACTGTGTAACTTCCTACCAGCGCGATCGCCCCAATAACATCTCTCAGTTCCCCACATCCATAAATCTTCGAGACACGGCTGATTTAAGTATCACAAGCGAAATTTTTTGCGACTCAAGAAGGTATGATAAAAGCTGGGCTTTGATATCAAAAAAGGTCTATGCAAACATCTGCTTCAAGAAAAACCATACTTGCAAATGTCAGCACTCCTCTTAATATTAATTAAATTTAATGATGAATGATATTAGATAATATCATTTTGTCTTATATTGTCAATGAATAGAGCGTCCTCTATTCTTAGACTCAGGATGCTGTAAGCTCCTTAAAGCTGAGAATCATGGGCTTTCCCGTCAAAATTTTCGGCACCGTTAATTTCGCCTACTTGTACTTATTTTCAGGAGAACAACAATGCCAATTGCAGTGGGCATGATTGAAACCAAAGGTTTCCCAGCTGTTGTCGAAGCAGCAGACGCAATGGTGAAAGCCGCACGAGTCACCCTCGTTGGCTACGAAAAAATCGGCAGTGGTCGTGTGACCGTGATTGTTCGCGGTGACGTTTCTGAAGTGCAAGCATCTGTAGCTGCAGGTATCGAATCTGTGAAGCGCGTCAATGGTGGCGAAGTGCTGTCTACCCACATCATTGCTCGTCCTCACGAAAACCTGGAGTACGTGCTGCCCATGAGCTACACCGAAGCTGTTGAGCAATTCCGCACCTGATTCTGCTTTCACCCAGTCGGCCGCAGTCTTGATTCAGCAATTTTTACCAGCAGATAAGGAGTTACAAAAGTCCTATGGCTATTGCAGTTGGCATGATCGAAACCCTAGGGTTTCCCGCTGTTGTCGAAGCAGCAGACGCAATGGTGAAAGCCGCACGCGTTACCCTCGTTGGCTACGAAAAAATTGGTAGTGGTCGCGTCACCGTGATCGTCCGTGGCGATGTCTCCGAAGTGCAAGCTTCTGTGGCCGCAGGTACCGATTCTGTAAAGCGTGTCAATGGCGGTCAAGTGCTGTCCACCCACATCATTGCTCGTCCTCACGAAAACCTAGAGTACGTGCTGCCAATCCGTTACACCGAAGCTGTTGAGCAATTCCGTGAAAGCGTGAATGGCCCTCGCTCCTTGCCTCTAACCAGACCATAAGGCTTCAATGCTAATTGCTAAAGTTCGCGGCACGGTTGTCAGTACGCAAAAAGACCCTAGCCTACAAGGAACCAAGTTCCTGCTGTTGCAGTTGATCGACGAGAACGGAAACCTCCTACCCGAATATGAGGTAGCTGCCGACTGTGTGGGGGCAGGGTTTGATGAATGGGTACTGATTAGTCGGGGGAGTGCTGCTCGTCAGCTTCCCGGTCATGAACATCGGCCAGTCGATGCCCTTGTGGTAGCGATTATCGACACTGTCACAGTTGACAACTCCCGGCTCTACAGTAAGAGCGAAGCATATCGCTAGCCGCCTTCTGCCAGTCGCTTCTGCAGCTTACTGGGTGGAAATTGTTGGTTGTTTCTTGACCGTTGAGGTGTAGCCAGCAATTTTGAATGGGGCGGGTCTACCACCTGCCCTCCCCTTGCCCTTGTCGAAGGCTATGTTCGGCTATTTCAGTTAGGAGAAATTGCAATTATGGTAGTCCGCAGCGCTGCGGCCCCCCCAACACCGTGGTCGACTAACTTGGCCCAGCCGCAAATCCATGAGACAGCCTATATCCACGCTTTTTCTGACATCATTGGCGATGTTCGGATTGGCGCTAACGTGTTAATTGCTCCAGGAACTTATATCCGCGCTGATGAAGGCACCCCTTTTTACATCGGGGCCAACACCAACATCCAAGATGGAGTGGTGATTCATGGCCTCCAAAAGGGTCGCGTGGTAGGTGACGACGAAGAGCGGTACTCAGTTTGGATTGGCAATAATGTCTCTGTAACCCACAAAGCTTTAATTCATGGGCCTGCTTATGTAGGCGATGATTGCTTTATTGGGTTTCGCTCCACGGTGTTTAATGCCCGTGTTGGCAAAGGTTGCATTGTGATGATGCATGCCTTGATCCAAGATGTCGAAGTTCCGCCTGGGAAATATGTGCCTTCAGGCTCGGTGATTACTACCCAACAACAGGCCGATCGCCTCCCAGATGTGGAAGCAGCAGATATCGAGTTTGCGAGTCACGTGGTGGGGATTAACGAGGCTTTGCGGTCTGGATATCTCTGCGCTGAAGACGTTGCTTGTATTACACCCATTCGTAGCGAATTAACCAAAGATTCCCAGCCCTCTGAGGGAGTTACCAATTCCGGCAGTCGCAATATTCAAGAATCAACTATGCAACTAAGTTCAGAAGTAGCGCAACAAGTACGCCAGCTCATCGCTGGAGGTTATCGGATTGGCACCGAGCACGTCGATCAACGTCGGTTCCGCACTAATTCTTGGCAGAGCTGTGCTCCCATTCAAGCCAATCGGGAATCGGATGCGATCGCCGCTCTCGAAGCTTGCCTCGCCGAGCACCAGGGCGACTATGTCCGTTTGATTGGTATTGACCCGAAGAGCAAGAAGCGTGTTGCTGAAACGATTATTCATCGTCCAGGCGACCCCCAAGTTAAGGCTTCTAGCACTGCCGCTCCCAGCCGCAACTTTAGCAATAGCAGCAGCAAATCTAGCTATACCGCCTCTGCAACGAGCGGTCGGCTCTCAGCAGATGTGCAACAACAAATTCGCAGCCTGATTAACCAAGGTTTCCAAATTGGTACCGAGCATGTTGATCAACGTCGCTTCACCACTAATTCTTGGCAAAGCTGCTCTCCAATTCAATCAACCCATGAAGGTCAGGTTTTTGCCGATCTAGAAGCTTGCCTCAATGAGCACGCGGGTGAGTATGTCCGCTTATTTGGGATTAACCCCAAAGGTCGGCAACGGGTGGGTGAAATCATTGTGCAACGCCCTGGCGATCAGCCCGGAACTCAAGCTAGCAGTGCTCCTCGCAGCAGCGGCAAATCTTCTGGCGGTTCTGCAAGCCCCTCCAATACGGGTACAAGTGTTAATGGTGACTTGCGCGATCAAGTTCGGCAATTGCTGAATCAAGGCCACCGGATTGGCACCGAATATGCCAATGAGCGCCATTACAAGAACAACTCCTGGAAGAGTGGCCCTTCGATTCAAGCGAAGAATGAATCGGAAGCGATCGCTGCTCTAGAAAACTTCCTCGCTGAGCACGCTGGTGAATATGTCCGATTGATTGGCGTTGACACACAAGCCAAGCGTCGTGTTGTGGAGCAAATCATCCAACGTCCTGGCGACAGCCGCAACGCAACCAGTGCCAGCAGCAACGGCAGCGGCAACTACAACTCCACCAATGGTCATAGCGCCAGCAGCAACAAAACTTCGGCTAGCTACGGCAACAGCGGCTTATCGGGTGAGGTACAACAACAAGTACGCCAATTGCTCAATCAAGGCTGCCGGATCGGTACTGAGTACGCAGATGAGCGTCGCTATAAGACCAGTTCTTGGAAGAGTGGCCCTTCGATTCAAAGCAACAATGAGTCAGAAGTGCTGTCATCGCTCAAGGCAATTTTGGCTGAGCACGAAGGTGAATACGTGCGGTTGATTGGTGTAGACACCAAAGCCAAGCGTCGCCTTGCAGAAGTGTTGATTCAACAGCCCAACGCTGTTGCGGTCTAGGATACTCAATGCCCAATCCGGTCGAGGTTCTGCTTTGTCAAACTCAACGGATATAGCAAATCCTAGTCCGACTCTAGAGGTGCCTCAGCTCATGTCTCTGCCACCCTTTCACCCCCCCAGAAATCTGGAGAGTTTTATTCGGGGTGATGTGACAATTCATCCTAGTGCAGCGATCGCGCCCGGAGTGCTGATTCAAGCAGAACCTGACAGCCGGATTATCATCAAGGCAGGCGTGTGTATCGGGATGGGAACCGTATTGCACGCCTACCAAGGAACGCTGGAAATTCAAGAAAGCGTTAATCTGGGCGCAGGTGTTCTGATTATTGGTCACGGCACCATTGGCGCAAATGCTTGCATCGGGACATCGACTACCGTTTTCAACAGTTCGATTGAGCCAGGTCAGGTCGTGGCTCCCGGCTCCCTCTACGGCGATAGGAGTCGGCAAACGGGGCAGGCGAATAGTCAAAAGCCATCTGCTGAGACTGTTGCTGAACCTGTTTCTTCTGATGCTCAGGTGCTTACACCCAGTGAGCCTCAACCGAGTGTCAGTGACCCTTGGGCAACAGCCGAGCCACCCAACCCACCCCCTGTAGCCGCACCTGAAAATCTGGAACCGTCTACCACTTCAGAGCTAGCTGTCAGGCGATCGCCCTCTGACTTAGCGACGGAGACCAATGCCAAAGTTTATGGTCAAGATTATCTCAACCATTTGTTGGGAGCTTTATTACCCCATAGACAGGCTTTAAGTCAACCTCTGACAGAAGATTCTTCTGGCGATACCTGAGGGGCAAGAAGGATCGGGTAAGCGAAGACTACAATTCAGGTAGAAGATCTCTGCATCCTTCGAGTCTACGGTTTTCACCAGAGTTTTAGATAATGGCACCTCCAAGAAACGACACTGCCTCCGAACGACTCCAGCGCATTGCCCAACTCAAAGAAAGTGCGCTCGGGTTAATTTCTACGCAGAGCTTTCCTGCCATTATTGGCACCGCTGACATGATGTTAAAGTCGGCAGGTGTGACTTTAGTTGGCTACGAAAAGACTGGTAGCGGTTACTGTACCGCTGTTGTCCGGGGCAATATCGCTGAGGTGCGTCTAGCCGTCCAAATCGGGGCAGAGACAGCCGAAAAATTTGGTGAGTTAGTCTCTGCGGTGGTGATTCCGCGCCCCTTACCCAACTTAGATGCGGTGCTACCAATTGGCAGTCGCTTAGCCGAGTTATCTCATCATGACGGTCAAAGCCGCTTAAGCAACTTAGCGGTTGGCTTGTTAGAAACACGAGGCTTTCCAGCAATGGTTGGGGCAGCCGATGCCATGCTCAAAGCGGCTGATGTGCAGTTGGCAGCTTATGAGACAACGGGCGCTGGATTGTGTACAGCGATTATTCGTGGGTCTGTTGCTGATGTAGCAATGGCTGTCGAAGCTGGGATGCATGAAGCCGAACGGATTGGTGAGCTACATGCGGTGATGGTCATTCCGCGTCCGCTTGAAGATCTTGAAGCCACCTTACCAACTGCTAGTTGCTGGATTGAAGCGCGACCCAAGCCGATGCCAATCTTGCTGTCACTGCCTCAAGAGCAAGAAGCAGAAAAAGAATTGGTCGAGCTGCAAGAGTTTCAGCAGCCAGCCGTACAACC
>CBIHQL010000226.1:0-6917 GCA_966211855.1 uncultured bacterium | reverse complement strand
CCCAGACTCTTGGCGAATCCGGAATAGGAAGGTATCTTCTTTGATGATCAGCGGGGGGCGCACTCGGCTGAGAAAACGCACCAAGGGGTTGGTATCATGCCACAAATCAGCCACTTCGTTTTGCAACGCCTTCTCATCGGTCGGCTCCATCGGCTCATGGAGTTCACTTTCCACGCGATCGACAGCTTCATTGGTCATCATGTCACGCATGGTACGGAAGATGACTTCGGTAATGTCGCGGGCATCATACAGGTCAGTCAATTTGCCTCTGACCATCACCTTTTCTAAGAAAGGCATGTGCTCGTCAGGAATGGGTACTGTGGGGCCAGAGCTAATATTTTTAGGCGGCTTCGCATTCATCTCCTCCAGCATTTTCCGACCCTTTTCGGTCAGTTCTGCCTTTTTGAATTCGATTAAGTGAGGCAATGGCCCATCAGAAGAGCCAAAGGTATTAGCAATTCTTAGATCGAATTCTTGAGGATGGACGGCATCAGGCACATCTTCTTGGTTGCCGTAAGCATTACCACTAAATTCAGCGTTGATATAGTCTCTTTGATTTAAATAGTCCACATGACCCAACAAATCTTTGGGGGTCACTTGGAGACCAGCAAAATCAGCTTGTGTAAATTTCACTTCATCAGGGCCAGGGCCGCGATCGCATTCATCAATTTTTTTCAACATGATGTAAACCACATCATCTCGGATGTCGATCGGCATAAAAACTCTTCCATATTTCAAAATTTCATCGCTCTAGCCTGAACCTCAAAATTGAGGCCCCAGTGCTACAGCCACTGATAATGAAACTAGTCGGAGCTAGGTCTCACTTACATCTGTCACAGGAAACATTCCCTGATGAGTCTGCTACAAGCCTGACTAGCGACAGATTCAAGCCCAAAAATAACCTCGATTTGACTGGATGATTCCCGCCAAAATCTTCCTCAAAGATGAGGCTGGCTGAAGCGAGGTATGAGAGTCTAAGCGTAGTCATCACCTGGTTGTTGCGGCAAGCAAGGGGTCACCCAGCAGGTCTTGCGCAACAACTTTTTCGTCTCTCTGCACAATCAATCCAGACTAGCTGACACATTGATCGGGTCTCAGATCAACCCCCAAGTTAGAGATTTTGGCAAAAATTCATCAAAGTTCGCGATCGCCTCCTCTTTGTGAAGATAGGGAAATTTTTGAGGAGCTAGGATTGTCAATCTTACGAGCAATATTATTTACTGGTGCGAGGCTTATTCCTAAAGTAGTTCAGTATAAATACTTAGCCAATGCTAATACTGAATCTTGCATAGGGTTAAGTTGACAGATCAAGCTTTGAGTGACAGGGTGCCGTTTACTGACTGAAAAGTTGCCATCGACTTTGAGTAGATGCAGCGCTGATAGATCTAACTGACCTGAGTTTGCAGGCGTTGCCATCCACGGTTCGCATAGCGCATGAAGTCTAGCGATTCAGCTTCATCTAACTAGCGCAAACCATAGTCGTCTCTTTCATAGGTAATATGTCGCACCTGAAATCTGATCCCCATTTCGCTGCTTCCGCACTACGGACACTTCGCCAAACCCCCGATTTGGCTGATTTGATGTCTACAGTTCAACAACTATCGCACCCAGGACAGGCGGCGACGCTGATTGAACCGATTTTGCAAGCCCTCGATCGCTGTAGCATCACACCTTTCTATATCCAGGCGATCGCGACCGGAGAAACGCCCTTCTTAGTCAGCAACCTCTCTGACGCTCAAGCATTAGCTGTGATCGAGCAAACTTCTAGTTGGCTAATTGGTCGCAGTACCAGTTGTACGATCGCAGTGACAGAGCGATCGGTTTCTCGGTGCCATGCCGCCATCGGCTATTACCCAAGTGGTGACTTCTATATCACCGATGTTGGCAGCAGCAACGGTACCCGCGTCAACCGCCGCCGCCTAGCGCCCCTAGAGCGACAATTGCTCCAAGACGGTGATCTAATCGAATTGGGTTCTCTCTGTATTGAGTTCTTCTTAGTGTCCGATGCCACAGCGCTGACTTCTAGCCCAGATGCTACCGCCGCTACCCACCACTAATAGTTGCTGAGGCTGACATTCTACAGTTGACAGTCATTTGTTAAGCCGGTACTAACAACAGTAAGGTCAGTCTCAGTAGATTGAAAATGACGCGCACTACATGGGTCGTTCAGACGAACGTCGAGCCCGAATCGATGTCTCCACGCTTACTCCGACAAGCATGTACTATCGAGCAGCGACCCTTCTGTGAAATCTCGGTTCTTTCAGGGTCTGCATCACTGCCGGAGATGCCACCTATTAATGGCCCCGTAGTCTTTCATGGTCGCACGACTCTAATCCTACGAGCCTCTGAGCACCCAAAATGGCGACACGGTATCTTCTTCGATCCAATGCGCTTCCAGCACCGTGCTTATGCTGCGGCTTATGGAGACCAACTGCTGAATGCTGACGCGAGGATTGTGTCATGGGAGGAATTTTTTAGTGAATCGCACAATCCAGAAGAGCTGATCTTTCTAAAGCCGAATGATGATCTGAAGCGTTTCACAGGAGGTATGCTCTCCTTTGCTGAGTGCTTCACGCTCTACCAGCGCCTCCGGAGCATGTCAAAACCGATCGCCCCCACCTCAGAGATTGTCGTTGGCAAGCCCCGCGAAGTTGATGCCGAGTGGCGGCTGTTCATCGTGGATGGTCAGGTTGTGAGCGGCAGCATGTATCGCCCGAGTGGTGATCCATATATTCCTCACGATCTCGTTCTCTTTGCCGAAAGTGCTGCCTCGCAGTGGGTACCTGCAAGCGTGTTCGTGCTTGATGTAGCACGCGTCGAGCAAGCGTGGAAGATCGTGGAATGCAACTGCTTCAATGGCAGCCGATTCTACATGGCAGATGTTAGCTGGATTGTACGAGCGGTCTCAGAACATCAGGAACGAACCATACCTGACTGAATGGAGTCTGATACTTCATTCTCTAGCTGAGACAGGCTCAACGCAGCATCTACATGGTTGCCGCTTGAACTTCACGATCCATTAGCTGTTGAAATTGAATGGTGTCTTGGCGTGGGTCGGCGTAGGTGACTTTGACTTCCATGCGATCGCCTGGTTCAAGAGGGCCAGTCAGCCGCATCGCCAGTTCTAGCCCCAAATCTTCGAGCAAGATCAGCGCCAAACTTTCGTGTTCTCGTAACCAGCGCAACACCAATGCTTGCCAGACCTCATGGGCATGTCGCCGCAGGTATTCCAAGCCCCAATAGCGATTAGTCTGCCGCTCTACCGAAGCCGCCTCTTGAGCCACCGCAGAAACACTCATCAACAGCTCTTTCATTTCCTCGGCTGCAAACGGCAGTGGTTCACCTCGCAAATGAGCCTTAATTTGAAAGTGAGCCATCAAATCGGTGTAACGGCGAATGGGAGAAGTCACTTGCGTATAAGTGTCTAAGCCCAAGCTAGCGTGACGAGCCGGGGTAATGCTCATTTCACTGCGAGGCATACAGCGACGAATAGCACAGGAGCGCACTGGCCCAGCAGGCAATTGCAACAACTCTTCTTCGGGGGGCAATTCGGGTTGAGTTTGGTTGCGGAACGGGATCGCCAAGTTATGCGCCTGACCATATCGAGCCGCCACCTCACCCGCCAAAATCATCATTTCGGCGACGAGTTGCCGAGAGAGGGAGTTTTCTAAAACTTCAATGGTGATTTGGTCGTCTCGTACTTTAATCGACGACTCTGGCATGTTGATGCTAATTGCCCCTTGAGACTGTCGCCAACTCAACCGTCGCTTCGCCCACGTTGCGATCGCTTCGAGTTCGGGTTCGGCTAAGATGCCCAGCTCTAGCATCTCATCGACATCTTCGTAAGTGAGGCGATAGGTGGGTTTAATCAAACTGGTTTGAATCTGGTAATCAGCAACAGCACCAGACTCGTCTAAAATTACCCCGAAGCTGAGCGCACAGCAGACCTGGCCTTGATTCAAGCTCATCGGCCCAGTCGCTAGCTCAGACGGAAACATCGGAATCATCCCGGTCGGCAAATAAATCGTAGTACTGCGACGACGGGCTTCTAGATCTAATTCATCTCCCGGCACTAACCAGCGAGTCGGATCGGCAATGTGGATCCACAACCGCTGGCGACCGTCTTCTAAAGATTCAACACTGACACCATCATCGATCTCGCGTGTACTTTCATCATCAATCGTGTAGGTTTTGAGATGAGTTAGATCGAGCCGATGATCAAGATCTCGGTCAGGTGGCAAAGACTCTAAATGAAACTTGGCGACTTCGAGCACTTTGGTAGGGAATTGGATGGGAATTTGACTGCGGCGCACAAATAGATTCTCGTGGACATCCCACAACCCTAAATCCACCAAAAGTTGAAAGGCGGCTTGAGAAGTTTCAGGTCGTCCTAAAGCAGCAAGTGTCTCTAAGGCTGGCGTTTTATGAGAAATCTCTTCCCCTAGCGTAGCAAATCGCTCTAGAGCTTCAAGGCGAATGCGATCGCTTGCTTGCCACTCCACAGGTTCTTGAGCCAACGCTTGTTGGGTGCGCTGCAAAAATTCTTGCCACTCCCGCTGCTTTTGGTCAGCCACAGCAAGCTGGTGTTTTAACTCGGCAACCTGAGCTGCTGAGCGAGGTTCGTAGTTGTCCCCTTTTTGCTTGAAATAAAGCTTGTCTTCTGAAAGCAGGCAATGGGCTGCATAACAGAGAGCTGGGCTTTGGTCAGAAAACAACAAGCGGGCCATCCCAGCAGGATCGACACTTTCATTGTCTTCAACCAGTAGCTCCCAAGCCACTTCTAAGCTTGAGGGATCGAGGTACGGCTCGATTTCTTGCAAAAACTTAGCAATCTCAGATGGCTTATAGGTTTGGCCTGTAACTTCGTAGGTAATCTGGCGAGGGTGAAGGGTATAAGACTGGCCCCGTTCATCAACTACGATCCAGTGCTTTTTGCCCTCTGGACGCTCTAGAACGGCCAGCCGACGGTCACCATGCAGCCGAAATTCAATTAGAGTTCCCTTCTCCACCAGTAACCCCGGTTTGGCTTTTGATAAAGTCTACAGCCAACTGCATGTATCAAATTTAATTGACTACATGAATGCGATCGATGCAGCAGGAGCAATAGTCAGCATCCTGCTTGCGGAGATCACACAGTTGCACACTCGGTTTTAGCAGGATGATACCCACTAAGCAAGGCTTTCTTATTTTAGCTCCACAAGGCTAAACCTCTCCCGAAGGAGAGGTGAGTTTAGCCTTCTTGGTTAACGAAGGGCAACAAAGCAATCACGCGGGCCCGCTTAATGGCAACGGTCAAATCGCGTTGTTGCTTCGCGGTGAGACCTGTGATCCGACGAGGCAGGATTTTGCCACGCTCGGTAATAAATTTGCGCAGGAGATCAACGTCTTTGTAGTCGATCGGTTCTTCGGGCTTGATAGGAGAAACGCGGCGACGGAAGTAGCTCATAGCAATAACAATGTGAAAATTGCAAACGAATTAAAAAATCGAACCTAGCAGGCGATCGCCCTTTAGGATCTTTCACGACATCTCAGCCAGCAAGACTATCCAGCGAGAGCTTAAGTAGATCTCTACTTAATTTCCTTGTGAGTGGTGTGCTTGTTGCAGTGGGTGCAGAACTTGCTGAGTTCTAACCGTGCGGTGGTGTTCCGGCGGTTCTTGGTGGTGGTGTAACGGGAAACTCCCGGTGACCGCTTAGCCGGGTTAGAGCGGCATTCAGTGCACTCTAGGGTAATAATAATCCGGACGCCCTTAGCCATAATTGCAGAGGTTCAGAAATAGAATTAGACACAATCTCTTATTTTTTCACACGGCTACTCACTTCTGCAAGTAAACGCTTGACTTTTAAATCGAGAGAGTATCCGCGACTGGTTTGAATGACCCCTGTATTCGCAATGCGATCGTGCAGCGATTTTTGAGTGAGGGTATCGGCGATCGCTAGCCCCAAATCTAGAACCAGAGGCATCGCCAGCAGCAACACCCACCCCTCACGAATCATTCGACCACTGCTCAGCCCGACTGCCAAAAACAAAGCACCCAACGCTAAGTAGCCTTCACGCTTGAGAAGAGTAACTAAGTCTGGGCTGCGGTTGACATTGAGATCGATGACTTTAAGATCAAGCAGCCAACGCCCTAAGGTTTGGCCTTGGTTACGGTAAACCACAAACACCCGTAACCCCACCCAAGCTAATAAGAAGAGAAAGGTACGGAGAGCAGTTGCGCCAAAACCGCTACCGATCGCCAGGGAACTCAACAACCAAATCCCGATAAAATCGATCACAAAGGCAGCAACCCGCCGCCAAATTGGCGCTTTGGGAAGCCGAGTCTGAACCAGTGGGCCACGCATAAAAACTTTGCCAGAAGAGGCTTGATGTTGCAATTAAATCCTCCTTCAAACGGTATCACTGTGTTGGGACGACGAAACGGGGAATTCCGAAAGACTCACGTCGTTCCTGATACACCCTGAAGGTTTGCTCACCCTTATTTGCCAGTCGGCTAAGCCAAGGACAACGAACGGTAAACTGGCAAAAAGTTCCAAACATCACCCCACAGGACGAGAATGCTGAGCGTTAAGCAAGCCGAAGCGCTGATTCTTGATTTAGTGCAACCGTTGTCTGCTGAGTTTCAGACTGAGACGTTAGAGTTGTTGGCTGCGTCTGGTCGTGTCTTAGCGGCTCCGGTAACCAGTGACCTCGATTTCCCTCACTGGGATAACTCAGCGATGGATGGTTATGCGGTGCGATTTGCCGATGTTGAGATGTGTGCGGCGGAGCAACCTGTGGTGTTGGAGGTCGTCGAAGAAATCCCAGCAGGTTATTTACCGCAGCGATCGCTTCAACCAGGGCAGGCAGCTCGAATTTTGACTGGGGCGATGATGCCAGCCGGAGCGGATACGGTCGTGATTCAAGAACGCACCCAA
>CBIHQL010000225.1:0-6932 GCA_966211855.1 uncultured bacterium | reverse complement strand
GGGGCGACCGGCCGTTCGCCCCTACAGAAGATTGTGGTTCGTCCAAGTGAAACCCGCTGTAAGTCTATACTGAATGTGTTCCTTGGGGGCTACGGGTCATTGTGCTGGGATTTTTGATCGTTCTACTGGCGGCTGCGTTTTTCTGCTGTCAGAATGTCATTGTTAAAGTTCTCTTTAGCGAACATACGATTTTTGGGCTTTTTCAGACGGGTGGCTTTGTCGAACCGACACTGCAAAATTCATTTTTATTAATGTTTATGCGCATGGTGCTGGTCGTGCCCTTGATGTCTAGTCTGGCGTTTAAGCTCTATCCCAGCACTTGGTCAGATCTGCGCCACCTCAATCAACCAGAACACCGACCGCTCTTGCTGCGATCGCTGGGTTGTGGGGTGTTGATGTTTCTCTATTTGGCACTTTTGTATGTAGCGATCGGGCTGATTCCGACGGGGATTGCGCTGACTCTATTTTTTACCTATCCCATCTTTACGGCGCTTTTTTCTTGGCAGTTGTTTGGTAGCCGACCAAGCTGGTTTCGGGCTAGTGTGATGGTGCTGATTTTGCTTGGTAGTTGTCTGACTGTACCTTATGACTCTGCCGAAGCCAGTAACAGTAGTTTGCTGGGTGTGAGTCTGGGGATTGCTTCTGGTGTGGCTTATGCGCTCTATACGGTGTTTGCCCAAAAGAGTTTAGAAACCTTTCATCCGGTGCCGTTTACGTGGATCAGTTTTGCCACCACGCTCATCCTCTCGGCAGGTTGCCTGTTGTTGTGGCCCTTGCCCGATGTTGATCTTGCCTGGGGGCCGCTTTGGGTAGGCGGTTTGGGTTCTGCGATCGTCACTTTTGCGGGCCACTTGATGAATAATTTTGGCATTCGTTTAATTGGGGCGACGGCTGCTGCCATGATCGGGGCCAGCAATCCAGCCCTGACGGTGGTGTTAGCCTGGTTTGCGATTCAAGAAACCTTAAGCCCGCTGCAACTGACGGGTGTGGTGCTGGTGACGTTGAGTGTGGCGCTCTTGAGCCAAGAACAGCGATTTGCCAAACCATAAAATTGATAGGCCAGTTTGAGATCTGTCATAAGGTAGATATCAAAAGTGTGAATTGCGCTGATGATAGAGGAGTGTGAGGAGCGAATATTGAAAGCCCCCTGGAGTCGAAACACGGACAGACGCCCAGGGGGTTTTCTATTGGTGAGGTGAGTGGACAGTTTGACAACTGGAACCGCTAAACTGAAGAACGGTTCGATTGTCTACACCACCATGACCCGCTATTTCCGCCCGCATGTAGATGTGATGATGGGCCATACGCCGAGTCCCTATCTCAAACCCGGTAGCCCGATCATTAAGCTGAATACTAACGAAAATCCTTATCCGCCATCGCCAAGCATCCGGACAATTTTAGAAAATTTAGATTTGGAATGGTTACGGCGTTACCCTGATCCCTACGCGAATGAATTTCGGCAAGCGATCGCGACGGTTTTAGAAGTTCCCGTTGATTGGATTATTGTCGGCAATGGTTGTGATGAGTTGCTGCATGTGGTGGTACGGGCTTGTGCGGATCTGGGTCGCTCTGTGGTCTACCCTACCCCAACCTATGTGCTGTATCACCTGCTGACCGAGATTCAGCCTGCCGATCGCGTGGAGATTCCCTATCCCGCAGACTATCGTTTACCGATCGCAGAATTAGTTGCTGCTCATGGGGCTGTTACTTTGATTGCGTCTCCGAATAGCCCCTCAGGTCATGCAGTCGCGATCGCAGATCTTCGAGCACTCGCAGCTCAATTGTCAGGGATTTTGGTGATTGACGAAGCTTATGTAGACTTTGCCGAGCAAACCGCTCTCTCTTTAGTGTATGAGTTTGAAAATGTAATCATCTTGCGGACGCTCTCCAAAGGATATTCGCTGGCAGGATTGCGCTTGGGTTTTGGAGTTGCTAACCCAAAGCTCCTGAGTGGTCTATATAAAGTCAAAGATAGTTATAACATCGATGCGATCGCCTCTCTAGTCGGTGCCGCAGCCATGCAAGATCAGGCATATAAGGATATATGTGTTGCCAGAGTCAAAGCTTCTCGAACTCAATTAGCTAAGGATCTCAAGCACTTAGGGTTTCAAGTCTGGAATTCTCAAACTAATTTCTTGTTAGTACAGCCTCGGCAGGGTAATGCCGAAAAGATTTACCAAGCACTTAAAGCGCAAGGAATTTTAGTGCGCCATTTCCCTCTGCCGGATTTAGCAGACAAACTCCGAATTACCGTTGGTACTGAGGAGCAAAACCAAACCTTAGTAAAATCGCTACGGTATCTGGTCGTCTAAACAATCAGTCTCAAGATCCACACTCTCAGACTCTACTGGGGAGGTTCTTCCTCCAACCTCTAGACCAGCCTGAAATCCTTCAGAGAATGCCTCTAATCTTGCTAAAGCTAACTTGTGAGAGGTTTCCAAATCAGCTTGAGATTGAGCATAAAGAGCCGCAATTCGAGCTTTATGTTCTTGCAATCGCTGCCAGATCTGAATCCACGTAACTACCAAAATAAACAGGGCTGCACCTGCTTCTATCTTAGCTTTGGCATGAGATATTTGAGCTGTCAGCAACAGAGCATAAAGAAATGGGAGGCTAAATCCCAAAACAATAAAACCGATGAATAGGTCATCTTTGTGTTGGGCTAATGCCTGGGCAACGTTCCAGAATCCGCTTGTTTTGCGTTGTCGCCTGTGTTGAGCCATATGGATTAAGCCAATGTGCTACTCGTTCGACTACAGCACGAGGTTATGGGATTACGAAATGAAGTTCTGGAACCCTGGCTGACCGTTTGCGACTTACAACATTTCTAACGCGACTCGGTGTGCTGGGGGCGGAAAGGCGGTGTCTAAGGCGTGGAGATCATCAGGGCTAAGTTGAAGATTGAGGGCGGCACGGTTTTCTTCAACATGGGCGATCGTGCTTGATTTGGGAATCACAATCACATTCTCTTGATGCAGCAACCACGCGATCGCGACTTGGGCTGGGCTAACTCCTCTCTCACGGGCGATCGCCTGTAACTGACGGTTTTGTAACAAGCGACCTTGCTCGACGGGAGAGTAGGCCATGATCGGGATGTTGTGTTGACGACACCAAGGCAACAGATCCCATTCAACTCCTCGGCGCATCAAATTGTAGAGTACTTGATTGGTTGCGATCGCCTCTCCTCCCGGTAGTTTTACCGCTTTTTGCAGCGCGTCAGCATCAAAGTTACTCACACCATAGTCACGAATTTTACCTGCCTGCTTCAGCGTTTGAAAGGCTTCTAGCGTTTCTGAGAGCGGAATGGAACCTCGCCAATGCAATAAATAGAGATCAATATAATCTGTTTTTAGTCGTCGCAAACTACGTTCACAGGCAGCGATCGCCCCTTGGCGTGAGGCATTGTGTGGGTAGACTTTGCTAACCAAAAAGACCGAAGACCGACGAGAGGCGATCGCTTCAGCAATGACAGTTTCGGCTCCACCTTCACCATACATCTCTGCTGTATCAATCAGCGTCATCCCCAGATCTAGACCGTAGCGTAATGCTGCAATCTCTTGGGTTTTATGTTTGGTAGATTCCCCCATTCTCCAAGTTCCCATGCCGAGGACGGGAATCGCTTGACCAGAGGGTAAGGGAATTGTTTTCATGAGCAGTGGAGAAGAAGGATAGAAAGAGCAAGATTGTATATTCCAACATACCTGAATTACTGCCCTGGCTCCTCTAACTTGAGGGCGATCGCTGTTGTCATAAACTCTACCCCACAGGCTCTCCACAAATGCTTACACTAAGGGGGTAGGCATTGATAATTCTAATTCTATGAATACAAATCCTGCACCTAATTCCAGTGTGGCAGATCAACTGATGATGGATTTGCGGCGGGAAAGTCAATTGATGAATTTAATAATTCAAGGTTGTATCGAGTTGCGTTGGGCCGTTGGTGAGGAGGAAAAAGAAATTTCTCAAGCCATCATCTACAATGCCTTTGAAACTTATGCCCTAGAACAAGGCATGTCTATAAAAGAGGCTGAGCAGTTTTGTGAACAGCATTTAGAAGCATTAATTCATGAGATTTGGGCAGTTCTCTGAATTTCAATGAAAATGGTTAGCGTGACTTGTAAAAGGAGATGAGATGCAAACATCTACACATCGGGGTGGTGGCTTGGGGTTGGCGATCGCGACCTTCATTGCTATCCTAGCCACGCTGACCGTCAACACACTCTCTAACTTCTTTCCTCCCGCAGGTCTAAATATTGGAGAGGTTGCCAACACCATTTTAAGCGGCGTGCAGATTACACCTGCCAACTATGCCTTTGCCATTTGGGGCTTAATTTATTTGGGGTTGATTGCTTACGGTGTTTACCAACTTCAACGCCCCCAGCGAGAAGATCCCACATTGCACCGAGTTGACTGGTTGTTGATTGTCGTTTGTCTAGCTCAGATTGCTTGGGTCTATCTGTTTACCTTTCAGTTATTTTGGCTGTCGGTAGTCGCGATGTTGGTGATCCTCATCTCTCTGATCGCCGCTTATTTGGCTTTGGATATTGGTCAAACACGAGTATCTCGCGATCGCAAATGGTTAGTTCACGCTCCCTTCAGTATCTATTTGGGCTGGATTTCAGTCGCGACCATCGTCAATATTGCCTCAGCCCTGTATAGCTCTGGCTGGAATGGTTGGGGCATCTCGGCTACAGGTTGGACGGTGGTGATGCTACTGATCGGAGCTGTAGTGGGAGGAATAGTAGCTATCCGACGGGCTGATGTAGCCTTTACGGGTGTTTTTATCTGGGCTTATGTGGCGATCGCCCTCCGCCAACTCAGCAACCCTAATCTTGCCTTAACCGCTGGAGGAGTTGCGATCGCTCTGGTTGCGTTTCTATTTCTCGGTCGCCGCAGACGCACTACCTCTCTCGAATCTTCTTAAGAGGTAGTTCCGGGTGCTTACATCTGCTCCAATTCAATGCCTTTTGTCTCTTTGACCAGGAACCAAACGAAGAAGAGAGATATTGCAGCCGCAGTGGCATACAGACCGTAAGCGGTGCCTAACCCAAAGGATTCTAGTAAGGGTGGAAATGTAGTAGAGACGACAAAGTTGGCAACCCACTGTACCGCAGCACAGACTGCCAACGCGATCGCCCGGATTCTGTTGTTAAACATTTCTCCTAGTAGCACCCAGACTACGGGCCCCCAAGAGAAGCCAAAACAGAACACATATAAATTGGCGGCGATCAGGGCAATAATGCCTTGAGAACCTGCCAACACAGGATTGCCAGCCGCATCTAACGAGGCATTGCTAAAGACACTTGCCATCGTGCCTAAGGTTAAGGTCATGCCCAGCGAACCCAGCAGTAATAGGGGTTTACGACCAAATTTATCAACAAAGGCGATCGCAACTAAGGTTGTGACAATGTTGGTAACTGAAGTAATCACGGTGATCCAGAGAGAGCTTGCTTCGGTGAACCCAACTGATCGCCATAAGACGCTGCTGTAGTAGAAAATCACATTAATGCCGACAAATTGTTGGAAGACCGATAACCCCATCCCTAACCAAATAATGGGTAGGAGTCCCCCTCTGCGGCTACGAAGGTCACCCAGCTTGGCTTGACGATTTTGAAACACCGTCTCTTGAATTTCATGAATTTTGGCTGGAATATCTAAGTCACGGTCTACCTTAGCTAACACTTTTGCCGCTTCAACTTCTCGTCCCTTAGCAACTAAATAGCGGGGTGATTCAGGAATTCTCAGAGCTGCAATGCCATACAGAACCGCAGGGGGGATCTCAGTCCAAAACATCCAACGCCAAGCCGGAATGCCAAACCAGAAGGGGGCAGCGGCGGATCCAGCAGCGATCGCGATAAAGTAGTCAGCAAGTAATGCCAAGAAAATCCCGACCACGATCGCTAGTTGTTGCAACGAACCCATACGACCGCGTAACCGAGCTGGAGAGACTTCGGCAATGTACGCCGGGGCAATCACACTCGCAGCTCCGACACCCAGACCACCCAAGACCCGCCAAAAAATAAAATCCCAAATACCAAAGGCAATCCCAGAACCGATCGCACTGATGGTAAACAGTACTGATGCAATGATCATGGCTCGCACTCGACCTATGCGATCGGAGATTTGACCTGCATAGAAGGCTCCTAACGCCGAGCCCAAAAGTGCTAAAGAAACTGCTAACCCTGTTTGGACGCTATTTGCCTGAAAAGCCCCCTGCAATGCGGCAACTGCACCATTGATTACAGCGGTGTCAAATCCAAACAAAAACCCACCTAGTGCCGCCGCTCCACAGATCAGCAAAATAAAGGAGCGATTGCTACGAGCTGTTGGTCTATCAGTAAGCATGGCTGTATTTTATTAAAATTTCGTTAAGTGTTCTATTTCAGAACTTCCCAACGAAAAACTAGAGTTAGCGATCGCCACTTCTGCCCTGCTCTGATAGCAATCTATAATTGTCAGGGATATCAACAACCCCTATCGCTTAAAGACTTGCTATACAATCTATCTCACGTTTCTCCGTTGGGTCTTCAGCATATCGCGCTGTATTTCTCTACACATCTGTCTTAGCGACCATCCTATGTGGCATTTCTTTGTCAGTAGCTGATAACTCATCTCTCTAAAGTTATAGTCTTCTTTGTGACTAAATTTACAGAATCTGAAATGAGCAGGAACTGCCAGGGTGCTTTACTACTTCACACACTATTATTTTGCTCATTGGCTTGTTAAAAGGAGGACTTCGATGGTGCGGAAACTAATTGGTCGGTTGATGATTGATAGTGGGCAGATATTCATCACTGATCCAGGCTACCCAAAACTTCGCAGTGCTCCAACCATAGCCGCTAGGTTTGGTTAGGGGTGAAGCGGAGCGCGACCGTAAGGAGCAATCAGTCAATCTCCGCTTGTTGCTGGATGTACTGCTTGAGGACAGAGAG
>CBIHQL010000224.1:0-6951 GCA_966211855.1 uncultured bacterium | reverse complement strand
ACGACGATCCAAGCGATCGCCAAAAATAAAGCCACCCCGGCAAACTGAGCGGCCCAAACAACAAGCTGCTCTAGAGGGACAATATGACCTGCGAAGAAGGCTAGTGACACCATCACCGACGCCCAAGCTGCTGCTCCCACAAAGTTATAGAGCATAAACTTGAGGAATGGCATTTGCACAATCCCAGCTAGGGGACTGGCAAAAACGCGTAAGAGAGCAACAAAACGACCAAAGAACACCGTTTTTGCTGCATTTTCACTAAATTGAGTTTTAATTTCTAAAAGCTGTGCCTCTTGAAAGCGGAGGAGACGACCCAGTTTTAAGAGCAGAGGCCAACCACCCCAACGGCCCAACCAGTAGCCACAAGTTCCACCTAAAAACGCGCCTAGCGTGGCACTACCGAGCACAATCCAGTAATTCAGTTCGCCACTGCCCGCTAAAAAACCACCTGCCAAGGTAGCGGTTTCGCCCGGAATTGGCAGACCTAGGTTCTCTAGCAAAATACCGAAGAAGACAGCCCAGTAACCATACTGTCTGGCTAGTTCCTGAATTGTCTCTAACGATAAAAACTCGAAAGACATGCAATACAGCCTTTACAAAGATTTGTCTTTCTTAAGATCTTGGCGCGACTCTCTGGGCCTGTCAATGTAAAGCTCAAGAACCCCACGAAAACTTTAAGAGTTGAGCTGGATTGCACCCAAACTCTAGAAGTTGGCTGATGATTTTACGTGGCTGAGATTAAATAGTGTCCTGATAAACCTGATATTTGGCGATCGCGGCAATTTGTAAGTCATAAATTGACCGACCTGTTAAGCAGCGCCAGTGACAAGTTAGGAGATCAGGAGTTTGCACACCAATACTAGCGATCGCGGGGACAGCAGGAAAAGGCCACAAGCGATCGAAGTAAAGCTGAGACTGCTGAAACCCAAACCGGAGCAAATACGTTGCTGGAGGAGCTGCAAGCAACTGAAGTAGCGATCGCCCTAATCGATATAAAGGTTGACGCTGCTGATCAGGCAAGTGTAATGGTTGGTAATAGCTGAAATAACTATCCGCAAGAGTTTCCCCGCCAGTTGGGCTGGCATGATCTACACCGATCACTTCGGCGTACAGGGGGCCTTTAGCGGTTTGCACAATCGGCAACCAGTAGCGACCTTCCCCAACCGCATCACCAAGCTGGCTTTGAACCAACTGCCTTAAATTCAGCACTTCTCGACATTGCTGATAAATTGCTTGCCCAGTAAAAGAGAGCGTTTCAGGTACATCTAACGTCAAAGGAATGACAAATCTCGATTTGTTAGTTTCCTCAGTTTGATGAAGATGTTGCCAAGCATCAGATTGCAGTTGAGCCGTTGAAACAACCTGAATCGCAGGAACCCCGACTGGCTGATTTGTTGCTCCTGAGGTCGCAGAGGAAGAATTGACTGTAGATGCCCCTGCTAGATCGGCCTCAATGGCTTGGCGAAAAGCGGCAATTAAGCGATCGCAACTTGTATTCCAAGCCAAACAATGCGGTTGAGTTAGCTCTACCGCAGCATCAACAACCAGGACAACCTGCATTAGCCAAAGTTAGGCAGCGTTGCAGAGCCGCGTGGGAAGTTGGGTAAATCTAAGCCCGAAGACCGCCGAGTTCTCACCGCCAAACGATAGCTGACACTTTGCAGCTCAGCGTGGAGTTGGCGATTTTCTCTCTGTAACATTGCGAGCTTTTCTTTTACCGGAGCCAGACGCTCAGCAAATTTCTCCCGATATACGTGAGGTAGCTCTTGCACCACCTGCTCTAACATTCGGCTGCGATCGGTCAACTCTTGAACCGACTGCCGCAATTGATAGATTTCGGTGTCCCGCGTTGTAATTTGCTCTTGATAAAACGTTACCTGTTGTTCTACACCTTGCAACTGCTCACGCAAAGCCCGCATTTCTCCGAGATGACGCTCAGAAACCTCTGGGCTAGGCATGAAGTTGGTATTGCCTTTGACGAGCCGAAACAGTTCTTGAGACAACTGTTGCACCAGTTGATCTCTCATCTGGATCTCTTCGCGCAAATGGGAAACTTCTTGTTGCAAATCTTGAAAGTTGACAGGGTCGATTGGGGTCACGGTCTTGCAGCTCCAACTAAATTCTCGTGCCAACGGCGAGGTTGGGACTGGCGTCGGATCTCTCGCCAAATTGCTGTTGCAGCTAATGTACCATCTGCCACCGCAATTGACACCTGGTTCAACCCTTCCTTGAGATCACCGACTGCAAACACGCGAGGATGGGAGGTACGGCACATCGAATCGGTCACTAGATTATTACCATTTTGTTGCAAATCTAGACTCTGCAAATACTCGCTGTGGTAGTGAGAACCCATCGCAATCAAGCCCGTTTCTAACTCAATCGTGGAGCCGTCTGTCAGCTCTACACCAGTCATCTCGTGGTCATGACCTAAAAACTGTTGAATTGGAGTTTCGATTAAAGGATAACCGTGGTCTTGCAGTTTCTCCCGCATCTCTGCCCCAACTGTAAATAATCCTTGCGTAAAGACGGTGATGTAGGGCGTAAACCAATTGAGCACAAATGCAGTGTTAATTGCGCCTTCGGATCCCACAAACAAGCCACACTTTTTGTCTGCCATTTCGTAGCCGTCACAAATCATGCAGACGTGCAAGTTATAGCCTGCATAGTCGAAGACATTCTGCATGTTTTCGAGGTGGGGCAGGTGATCAATAATGCCACTCGCTGCTAGCAAATATTTGGAGCGAAAGACGGGGTACGTGCTGTCTTTACGACCCACTTTGACCTTGACTGAGAAGGTTTCCCCTTCATCTTCAACGGCCTCGACATAACCGGGTAGGTAGTCAGCCCCTAATGAGAGAATGTGCTCTTGCCCGTGTTGCAACATGGTTCGCCCCGGAGTGTCGGGGGGCAAACCTAGATAATTGCGCAGATCTTGCATCCAAAACGATCGTCCACGACCTTTTTCGATTACGAGGCAAGAGAGGCGATAGCGTTGTAAATAGATAGCCGCTGACAGACCTCCTACTCCACCACCGACAATAATTACGTCATAAAGATGGTCGAGTCGCTGATCTAAGTTCTTTTTAGAAAGCTTCATAGGATCGTCATTAACCAGGTCTGCATGACTTTATTATGCGATTTTCTGCGGAGAGCGGCTCCTGGTCTAGCATGACTGATAAAAAATAAGAGTCCATCCAAAGATGAACTCTTGCAACTTGAGTTTTAGCGATTCACTTTAGTAAAACGCTAGCCCTAGGCCTCAGCATCAGCGGTAGCCAAAGCTTCATCTCCAGGAACTTCTTGCTTCACGGTTAAGTAACGAATTACGTCTTCGTTTAAGCGCATCGCTCTTTCGAGAACTGCAACGGCTGTGCCAGGTGCTTGATAGTTCATCTGCACGTAAACCCCTTCCCGGTGCTTTTGAATTTCGTAAGCAAGACGACGCTTGCCCCGGTGTTGGGTTTCAAGTAGTTCAGCACCTTGGTCACGCAAGATGGTCTGATATTTGTTGATCGCCTGGTCAGTGAGTTCTTCACCGAGGTCAGGGCGCAGAATGTACATGGTTTCGTAAATGTAGCTCATGCCGAGGGTCTCCTTGTGGACAATTAGGCTTCTACTGGTTTCAACAAAAATCGGCAGAAGCAAGGAATTGCAGGGTTTGCGGAGCATTAGGTTATACAGCCGAGGCACGATAGCAGCGACTTGCAATTCCTAAAAGCTTCAAGATTCTGCAAAGCACAAACACCCATTATCTCAAATTTCATGGAGAATGTTTAATATTCTTTTAGACTACGGTGTTAAAAATCATGCTGAGAGCAGTAAGCTCATGTGCCAAGGCATCCCATAAAGGTATCGGTCACTGAAAGCTGAGTTGGCATACTTCTCAAAACTCTTAAGTTTGCCAAGGCGAGGCAGTACCTATCCTGTTATAGGTTTGAGTGAGTGCATTGAGTATTCTAAATAGGGTAGAAATTATACCTATGGCACAGCGCTACGTTCGGGTTCAAACATCTGAGGGCCAAATTTATTATGGTTTGTTGCAGCTCAGCCGCGTCGTTCAGGTGTTGGATGCCCCGCCTTGGCTCAAGGGACAGCCCACAGATTTGGAGTTACGTCCTGAAGCCTATCAGTTACTAGCTCCATGTGCCCCTTCAAAAATTGTGGCGGTGGGCAAGAACTATGCTAATCACGCTGCTGAAATGGGGACTCCGGTGCCTCAGGAACCCTTATTGTTTCTCAAGCCTCCAACAGCAGTGACGGCTGCTGAGACTGAAATTAGCTACCCTCCGCAGGCTCAACGAGTCGATTATGAAGGTGTGTTAGCGTTGGTGTTTGGAGAGCGCTGTGTGAACTGCACACCAGAAGAAGCACAAGGCAAAATCTGGGGCTACACGATCGCTAATGATGTGACAGCAAGAGATTTACAACAAAAAGACGGACAGTGGACTCGTGCCAAGGGGTTTGATACTTTTTGCCCTCTTGGCCCTTGGATTGTGCGAGAGCTAACCCCTGGTGCTCGCTTGCAAACTTTGATCAATGATGAGCCACAGCCTGTGCAGTCGGCATCGATCGAGCAGATGGTGTTCTCGCCAGAGGTGTTGGTGTCTTACATTAGCCAAGTGATGACTTTACTGCCTGGAGATGTGATTTTGACAGGCACCCCAGAAGGCGTTGGGCCTCTGGCTGTTGGCGATCGCGTCCGAGTAGAAATTGAAGGAATCGGCTCGCTAGACAATACAGTGGTGGCTCGGGTTCCCCGTCCTAGCCTGGTTTAGAAGCGAGTTTGCTGGTAAGCGGCTTCAGAAATCACCGGGATTTCGGCGTAGAGGCTTCTGAGGGTTTGCACAACTGAGAAAATGACAGCAACCACCGTGGCGATAAATACCGCAGTGACTAAAATGCCTGTTAACCCTAAGTTAGCGATCGCCAACCACGAATTGCCACCAAATCCACCCGCCGCAAAGGGAGCTTGAAAGATCCCTAGCAACTCCAATAAAGCTCGGAACAGAGCAACTGCGATCGCGAGCAAAAGGGCTTGCATGGCATTGAAGCGCAGAAAGTGCCCTAGAGACTCATTGCGCACTACACCAACAAAGAGGCCGAAAAAAGCTGCCAACTCTACGACCGGAAAGCTACCGATTTGATAAAAGTAAATCGGTAGAAGCATCAGAAGTGGCGTAAATAAAAGGCCGATGGGAGGCACTAAGGCAAATAAGAAGCTCCCAAACAGCATTACTTCTAGTAAGGGAACAAGATAGGTCAAACAGGCAAAAATGCGGTCTTGAAGTGTACTAGACCCACGCCGACTCATTCATTCCCTCCTATAAGAATCACTCGATGTTAGCAATTCGAAAACCCATCTGACATTCATACTGATCTGGTTGATTGTCGCTTAGCTTGCGGACTGCGTGACCACAGCGCAGTTGACCTTGATTCCAACGAGGTTGACCGCTGCGATCGGCTAACAAACAACCTTGACAGACTTGATGCGGGGACAGCAGTTGGTTTTCCAGCAAGATGACTAACATACAACACCTCCAGTGGCTCCCCAAGTCCACTGCATTTATTCTAAAGGCTTAGCTCTAGTGAGGCTTGGGAAAGTTATACACAGAATTAATCTGCTAGTTTAATGTGCCCATTTTGCAGGAGGCTGTGTTGTGTAAATCATTCGCAAGCATAAAAACAAATTTTCTAGAATTAGAAGGAATAGAGCGCCTGAGAAATTGCAGAAAGCAGAAGTGCCTTTCTCTACCTGCGCTTCAGCGATATGATTATTGGTTCAGGAAAACAGTGCTCGATCAAGGCTGTCATGCTAGTAGTCGTTACTGGAAGGCAGCAAACCGGGACTTGCAGCAGTTTTGACATTACTTCCAAGGGGTTCGCTCTGTGACTCAATCTAATCTTGACTTTTTGACCAAGACCGATCCAGCCGTTGCCAATTTGATTCAGCAGGAGTTGCAACGTCAGCGCGATCACTTGGAGTTAATTGCCAGTGAAAACTTTACCTCTGCTGCTGTAATGGCTGCTCAAGGCTCTGTACTAACTAACAAGTACGCAGAAGGGCTGCCGCAGAAACGTTATTACGGCGGTTGCGAGTTTGTTGACCAAGTTGAGCAGATCGCGATCGATCGCATTAAGCAATTGTTTGGGGCGGCTCATGCCAACGTTCAACCTCACTCGGGTGCTCAAGCGAACTTTGCTGTTTTCCTGAGCCTGCTCGAACCGGGCGACACAATCATGGGGATGGATCTCTCTCATGGTGGTCACTTGACCCACGGCTCCCCAGTGAACGTTTCGGGTAAATGGTTCAAAGTTTGCCACTACGGTGTCAGCCAAGAAACTGAGCAACTCGACTATGACCAAATTCGTGAGTTGGCGTTGCAGCATCGGCCTAAGCTGATCATCTGTGGCTACTCAGCTTATCCTCGCGTGATCCACTTCGATAAGTTCCGCGCGATCGCTGATGAAGTGGGTGCTTATTTGCTAGCCGACATTGCTCACATTGCAGGTCTAGTAGCGGCTGGACTACATCCCAACCCACTACCTTACTGTGATGTTGTCACCACAACTACCCACAAAACCCTACGCGGGCCACGGGGCGGTTTGATCATGACCCGTGATGCTGAGTTGGGTAAGAAATTAGATAAAGCGGTATTTCCTGGTACTCAAGGTGGGCCACTAGAGCATGTGATCGCAGCCAAAGCGGTTGCCTTTGGAGAAGCGCTACAACCCGAATTCAAGACTTACTGCCAACAGGTAATCACCAACGCTCAAGCGATGGCGGCTCAACTACAAGCCCGTGGCTTCAAGATTGTGTCGGGTGGCACTGATAACCACTTACTGTTGGTTGATTTGCGCTCGATTGGCATGACGGGTAAAGTCGCGGATCAGTTGGTCAGTGGTGTCAACATTACGGCAAACAAAAACACCGTGCCCTTTGACCCCGAATCT